>JAMDDL010000215.1:8585-10901 GCA_023488645.1 Actinomycetota bacterium
ATGCTTAAAGGTATTATTTCAAATAAGGAATTTGATTTTGATTATATAAAAAAATATCACAAAATATTTATTGAAAAATCTCCGGACTGGCCCGAAGGTTTGCTTGGAATAGTTGCTTCAGATCTTGTTAAAATATTAAATATTCCGGTATTGTTATTTAAAGAGGATAAAAAGAAATATAAAGGTTCGGGAAGAAGCATAAATGAATTTGATTTATATGATAATTTAAGTAAATTAAGCATGTTTTTTAAAAAATTTGGCGGTCACAGAATGGCTTGCGGACTTACCCTAAAAGATACTTCAAATGACGAGCTGCCAGGTAAAGAAAACAAGGAAAATAATTATCTTAAATTTAAAAAGGAAATGATAAAAATAGCTTACGCAGAACTTTCTGCAATAAATACAGAGAAGAAGTATTATTATGATCTTGAAATAAATTTTGATGATCTGTCAATTTCTCTGGCAAGACAGTTAAAACTTCTTGAGCCGTTTGGAATTGAAAATTCAAAACCTGTTTTTTTAATTAAAGACTGTAAAATCATGGAAATAATTTCCTTAAAGAACGGAAAACATTTAAGTATGAAGATTAAAAATAAAGGCTCTTATAAAAAGGCAATATATTTTAATATAAAAGATGAAATTATTGAAAAGCTAAATAAAATTCCCACTGACACCCGTATTTCCATCTTATCTTCAATAGAAGAAACCATTTACAACAACTCATCCTATTTACAATTAGTTATTTTAGATTTATTTTATTAAAATAATAACGGTAATATAATTTGTATTATTATTTTTTAAAATAAGAGGTTTAAGATTAATAATGATTTTACCTGAACAGGCAAGCAGAATTGCTGAAAATTACAGCAATCTGCAAAAAATTGAAAATATTGATATTGATAAAAATTATGAGGAACTTATTTGCCTAATTAAATCATATAATCCGAAGGCAAATGAAAACCTTATCCATAAGGCATACATGATTGCCAGAAAATATCATGAACCTCAATTCAGGAAATCAGGAGAGCCATTCATAATTCATCCTCTTGAAGTTGCCAAGATTCTGGCACATATAGAACTTGATGAAGCATCAATAATTGCTGCAATTCTTCATGATCTTGTTGAAGATACCGAATTTACAATTGCAAGAGTTAAGGAAGAATTTGGTGAAGAAATTGCAAATATAATAAATGGCGTAACAAAACTTGATAAAATAATTTTTCATTCAAAAGAGGAAAGACAGGTTGAAAATCTAAGGAAAATGATTATTGCCATGTCTGAAGATGTAAGGATAATTATAATCAAACTTGCTGACAGGCTTCATAACATGAGAACCCTTTCTTCTTTAAGCAAGGAAAAAATGCAGTTAAAATCCATTGAAACTCTGGAAGTATATGCGCCAATAGCTCACAGACTGGGTATCTTTCAGATTAAATCTGAACTTGAAGATTTAAGTTTTAAATATCTTTATCCAAGGCAGTATGTAAAAATAAAAAAGATGCTTAGCGAAAAAGTTGAGGAACGAAGAGAACTCATTGATGAAGCAATAGAAACCGTAAAGGAAAAACTAAATGAAGTTGGAATTTATGCTGAGATTAATGGGCGTGTAAAAAATTATTACAGTATTTATAATAAACTTACTGCAGGAAACAGAACATTTGAAAATATATATGATCTTATTGCCATAAGAATAATTGTTAATGATTTGAAAAGCTGCTATGGTGTCCTTGGAATTATTCATTCCATATGGAAGCCTGTCCCCGGAAGATTTAAGGATTTTATTGCAAACCCCAAATTTAATATGTATCAGTCACTTCATACTACAGTAATGGGGAAAAAAGGTGTTCCCATTGAAATTCAGATAAGAACATTCGAGATGCACAAAATTGCAGAATATGGTATTGCTGCCCACTATAAATACAAGGAAGGAGATATAAAATTAGATGAATTTGATAAAAGGATTGCATGGATAAGACAGCTTCTTGACTGGCAGAAAGAATTAAAAAGCCCGCAGGATTATATGGAATCTCTCAAACTTGACTTATTTGAAGATGAGGTGTTTGTTTTTACACCTAAGGGAAAAGTTATAAATCTTCCGAGAAAATCTACCGTAATTGATTTTGCTTATGCAATACACACTGATATCGGTCAGAACTGCATAGGAGCAAAAATTAATGGACAGATGGTTCCCATTGAAACAGTTCTAGAAAACGGTGATATTGTTGAAATTATAGTCTCCAAGACTCCAAAAGGTCCAAGCAGAGACTGGCTGAATGTAGTAAAAACAGCAAAAGCAATAAATAAGATAAAACAATG
>JAMDDL010000187.1:0-8439 GCA_023488645.1 Actinomycetota bacterium
CAAGGCTTGTAAAACGCATGGATATATCCCAATCCCGATACATGAAATAAAATAAATATTATTTTAATAAAGAATCACCCTTGATCCAAAATAAAACTAAACTCAATTAGCAATTAGTCTGAGAAAAAAGCCATAAGGATAAAAAAATAAATTTAAACAATTTAATATATTTAATAAAGGGATATAAAAAAATTATATCTCCTCATCTACCGCCAAGCTGCAGATTTTACCCTACATGCTCAGGGTATGCAATTCAAACATTAAATAAAATATGGACAGAAAAGCACCCAATAAAGATCATGACAAAAAGAATCGGTAACATTTCCAATTTGGTGATAGGTATAAAAGTAATACTGCAAGTATCAGTCTGGATGTTTCGAAAACACGCAAGCTTTGCCCCAGCGAGTCAAAGCTTGCTCGGATTTAAGGCTTCGCTCTCCTCTTTACAGAGGAACCTTGCCCGCTCAGCCTTCATACGGTTTTCTCAACATCCAACCTGATCCATTAATTTGTTTACAATCACAAAAAAGGAAATGCTAACAAAAGCATCGATAAGTTTGACTTATTGATATAAAAAAGTTTAAAATGTATAATTTACATCCAAAACAACTAAGACTAAAATATTATATTGTAGAAAACGGCGGAAAAGATGAAACAAACATTTCAACCTAATGTTAGAAAAAGAAAGAAAAAGCATGGATTTTTACAGAGAATGAGAACAAAATCCGGAAGAAAGATTATAACAAATAGAAGAAGAAAAGGCAGAAAAGCTTTATCAGCATAAACGCCGGAGGGTAAGATTAATATTCTTGAAAGTATAAAAAATAATAATGATTTTAAAAGAATATTAAAACAGGGAAAATGCATAAACACAAATTATTTTACTGCTTATATAAATAAAACAGGAAATACAACCGAAAAGATAAAAGCAGGATTTATAATAACAAAAAAAATCGGAACTGCAGTTACAAGAAACAGGATAAAACGGCTCTTAAAAGAAAATCTGAGACTTTTAATTTCAAAAAACATGCCTGAAATTGAAATAATTGTAATTGCAAAAAAAAGTCTGGAGCAGTTAAACTTTCAGTATTTGGGAGAAGAGATTAAAAAAGTATTTAAACAAGTATTGTAAATTAAATATTGGCATTTAAAGAAGATAAGATAAAGTATTAATAGATTTATGAAAAAAGTATTAATATATTTAATAAAGGGATATAAAAAAATTATATCTCCTCATCTACCGCCAAGCTGCAGATTTTACCCTACATGCTCCGAGTACGCAATTCAGGCACTAATTAAATATGGAATAATAAAAGGGACCATAAAAGCTGTATACCGGATATTAAGATGCAATCCGTTTAATAAGGGCGGATATGATCCTGTAAGATAAATGGAGGAAAAATATATTGAGCTGGCTAGTGACAGTTTTAAAACCTATTGAAACATTATTAAGCTATGTTATTGAATTTTTTTACAGAGGGATTCCAAGCTATGGAATTGGAATAATACTTCTTACTCTTGTAGTTAGAACAATATTGCTTCCGCTTACAATAAGCCAGACAAGGTCTATGGCAAGAATGCAGATGCTGCAGCCGGAACTGAAGGAAATACAAAAACAGTATAAAGGTGATCAGCAAAAAATGCAGCAGGAAGTTATGGCTTTTTATAAAAAAAATAATGTAAATCCCCTATCGGGCTGTTTACCTCTTCTTTTGCAAATGCCGGTATTTTTTGCATTATTTCAGTTGCTAAGAGATCTTGGCGTAAAAGTTCTTGGAGTCGGCGAACAAACAATATATAAATTTTTATGGATGGATCTTACAAAGCCTGATCCATTCTATATTTTGGTAATATTAATGGTTGGAACCATGATATTAACTTCAAAAATGACTCAAACAGATATGACAAGGACCGGAGGAAGCCAGGCATTAATGACTTATCTGCTGCCGGTAGTTTTTGGATTTATATCAATAAGGCTTCAGTCAGGAATTTTAATTTATTGGGTTACAACAAACGTATGGTCAATAGGGCAACAGTGGTTTGTAAACAAATTGGTAATAAAGGAAAAGGGAAAAACACCGGAAAAGAAAAAGGAAACAGAAAAATCTTTACCAGGTCCGCAGACTGTTACAAAAATTATTAAACCAAAATCAAAAAAAAGAAGAAAAAGATAGCTTTTTAAGAGGAGTAAAAATGGCTGAACAAAAAAGCATGGAAGAAGCTATTGATAAATTTGTAGAATCCCTGGAACAGGAGCAAAAATCCAATAAGCTTATAGAAAGTAATCAGAATGAAAAGATTGGGCAAAACCTGAGACAGGAAGAAGAAATAAAAAATAATTTTGAAATTGAAAATAATTTTAAGGCTGACGTAATAAATGATGAAAAAGAAAAAGATGAAAATATTTCCAGAGTAAAGGAATTTATTGCAAAGATTATAAGCAGTGTTTCAAACAGCGAAGTTTCTGAAATAAAATATGACAGCAAAAATAATAAGATTGATATTTATGGAAAAGATCTGGGAATTGCGATAGGCAAGAATGGCAGAAATATGGAGGCTATAGAATATATTGTTAATTTATATGCGAAAAGAAAAAATATAATTGAAAAAACATTAATAATAGACATAAAGAATTATAAGAAAAAGAAAGGTGAAATAATAAAAGATTTAGCTTTAAGAATGGCAAAAAAAGCTATAAAGGAAGGCAGAAAGATTATACTAAAGCCAATGCCTTCATACGAGAGAAAAATTATTCATGATACACTTTCTGAAAATAAGGATGTAAAAACAAAAAGTAAAAATAAAGAGCCATATAGAAGAATAATTATTTATCCAAATAAGGAAAATTAAATAGGATTTAAAAAATAAAAATAAAAATAAAAAATTGGCGCTTACAAGCGTCAATTTTATTTTTAAGGAACATAATATAAAATACTTAAGTAAAAATATTTTTTAATTATTAAGGTAAAATAATTGATATGTTATGTCAAAGACGATTATAAAGCACAGGAGTACAGATAAGAAATGGATACAGATACTATAACTGCACTGGCAACAAGAGCCGGAGAGGCAGCAGTTAATATAATAAAAATTAGCGGACCGCAGTCGATTAATATTGCTGAAAAAATCTTCAGGTCTAAAAATGACAGGAAAATAAGCGGAATCAAAACATATAATATGATTTATGGAAATATTATAGACGGAAATGATGTAATTGATGAGGTTCTGATAAGTGTAATGAGAGCCCCGAAATCATATACCAGAGAAGATGTTGTTGAAATTAATTGCCATGGGGGTTTAACTGCAGTAAATAGGATTATTAAAATGGTGATAGATAAAGGAGCTAGACTTGCTGAACCTGGTGAATTTACAAAAAGGGCTTTTTTAAACGGAAGAATTGATTTATCACAGGCAGAAGCTGTAATTGACATAATAAATGCAAAAACAGTTGAGAGCTTAAAAATTGCATCAAATAACCTGAAAGGCTCATTAAGTAATGAAATAAGAAACATTAGGGAAAAATTATTGGAAATAATTATAAATCTTGAAGCGTCAATTGATTTTATTGAGGAAGATCTTGAAATAATTCCCTATACGGAAATTAAGGAAAAAATTATAAAAATAAATGACAGCTTAAAAGAATTAATTAAAAATGAAGAAAAGGGCGAAATAATAAAAAATGGAATAAAAATTACGATTGCCGGTAAACCAAATGTTGGGAAATCAAGTTTACTGAATTTAATTGCAAAAAAGGAAAAAGCAATAGTTACTTCCATACCCGGAACAACAAGAGATGCAATTGATGAAATATTATATATGGAAGGTATACCTGTAATAATTACTGATACGGCAGGAATAAGGAAATCAAAAAATTATATAGAGAAAATTGGTGTAAAAAGAAGCATAAGCGAAATGGAAAAATCAGATATTATTGTAATTGTAATTGACAATTCAACAAAAATAACTGATGAGGATATTGAAATATTAAATAAAGCAAAGGGGAAAAGACTTATAATCTGCATCAATAAGATAGATAAAAAATCAAAAATAAAAAAAGAAGAACTGGAAAAATACGCTAAAGATAAATACATCCTTGAAATATCAGCATTAAAAAAACTGGGTATAAACAAACTGGAAGAAGCAATAATGGAATTAACAATTGGAAAAGAAAAGTTTGATATAGAGGAAAAAATAATAATAAACCAAAGACAAAAAATAACAATTGAAAAAGCAAAAAATTCGGTTGAAAATGCAATCACAGCAATTGAAATGAAATTATCCGAAGAATTTTCTGCCCTTGATTTAAGAACAGCATATAATATGCTTGGTGAGATAATCGGGGAAAATGCCGGAGAGGAAATTTTAAATGAAATATTTAAAAAGTTTTGTGTAGGTAAATAATTAAAATTAATTACGACGAAAAACCACAGTATAATAAAAAATGACGCAATGTTTCACGTGAAACATTACAAAAAATAATGAAAAATAATTTTAAAATATATGATGTAATTGTAGCCGGAGCAGGGATAGCCGGATCGGAAGCAGCATTGTTTTGCGCTAAATCTGGACTGAAAACATTAATAATTAATATAAGTATGGATAATCCCGCCTTTTTAAGATACAGCAGTAAAATTGGCGGAAAAATTAAGGCTTCATTATTAAAAGAAATAAATATATTAGGCGGTTTCTTACAGAGAGCTGCAGACAGGAACAAAATAGCTGTAAAGATGGAAAGGGAAGGGTCGGTCTTGTCACCTGCTTGCATCGTTGATAAAAGGAATTTATCCCTGTTTTATAAATTATATATTGAAAATCAGGATAATTTATTTACAAGACAGGGCCTTGTTACAGAAATAAAAAAAATTAATAAAGATCAAAAAAGAAAGTATGAAATAATATTAAATGACGGAAGCATTTTTTACTGCAAAAAAATAATAATTGCTGCAGGAACGTTTTTAAACGGAAAGACCTTGTGGGGCAAAAATATTATAAGCGCAGGAAGATTTGGGGAAATTGCATCTGAAAGTCTGGGAAGAAGTTTAAAGAGCATAGGTTACGATTTTGTAAAATGCAGAACATTCATATCACCCCGAATCGATAAAAAAACTGTTAAATTAAAAGTTGTTAAGAAGATAAAATCTGATGATTTTGATAATGTTTGTTTTGATGATTCAAAAAACCAGGAAGAAAACATTCAAAAAGAAAAATATTTTTGCTACAGATCTAATGTCTCAAAAAAAATTATTAAAAATACATTATCTGAATTAAAGACTGAAATTATCATGGATACTGCAGAAATTGGTAAAAAGAGTAATTCAAATATCCTTATTGAAGAAGCTATTGAAAATTATAAAATGGAAAACTTCATTAATTTATTTTTATTTCCTGAAGGTACAAATACGCAGGAATTATATGCCGAGGGGTTCTTCTCAATACTGTCTGAGGATTTTCAGCAAAAACTCTTAAACAGGTTTTTAGGAATGGAAAATGCAGTTCTGACAAGACCTGGATATTGCATTGAATATAACTGCCTCAAATCCGGACAACTAAAAAGCACTCTTGAAAGTATTGAAAATGAAGGCATGTATTTTGCAGGTGATATAAATGGACCATCAGAATATGAAGCAGCTTCCGCTCAAGGTGTGGTTGCAGGAATTAACACGTCCTTAAATATTTTAAAAAATACGGATTTGGTATTTGATAAGGATAAGACATTGACAGGTTTTATTATAAAAAATATTAATTCTTTTAATATAAATCCCCTGTCCGATTTAATTTATCTGAAGGCGGCCGGCTTTAAAAATTATAAATTTGAAGAAACAGAAACCATGATGACTGCTTGTCGGGATAAATTAAAAGAAGTTGGTTTATAAACCTGCAGACAAATGTTTCACGTGAAACATATCGATTATGAAAGAAACAAAAAACAATTATGATGTAATAATAGTTGGAGCTGGTCATGCCGGCTGTGAGGCAGCTCTTGCTTCAGCCAGACTTGGCCTTAAAACATTATTGCTTACAATAAATATTGATAAAATTGCATTAATGCCATGTAATCCTGCAATAGGCGGGGTTGGTAAAAGCCAGCTTGTTTCAGAACTTGATGCATTAGGAGGACAGATGGCATTAACTGCAGACAAGACTTTAATTCAGCTTAAAATCCTGAACAAAAGCAAGGGACCCGCTGTACAGTCCTTAAGAGCTCAGATTGATAAGAAAGCTTATGAAATTGAGATGAAGAAAATCCTTGAAAATACCGGAAATCTTATTTTAAGGCAGGGAATTGCATGTGCAGTAATTGTGGAAAATAACATGGTGACAGGCATAGAAATACAGGGGGGTCTAAAATTTTTTGCCAGGGCAGTAATTATAACAACAGGTACTTTTTTAAGAGGGAGAATAATTATCGGAGACAGGGAATATAAGGCAGGAAGGATGGGGGAGTATCCGGCAATGAATTTAACCGCCAGTCTGAACAGCATTGGTGTAAAAACAGGCAGATATCAGACAGCTACTCCGCCTCGAATAGACAAAAGAAGTATTGATTTTTCAAGAACAATTGAGCAGGCAGGGGAAAAGAAGCCTATGAGCTTTTCTTTTTGGAAGGATAAAAAAATTTATACAAATATTTCCAGTTTTTTAACTTACACAAATAAAAAAACTCATGAAATCATCGCAAAAAATATAGACCAGTCCCCTATAAGATCGGGGATAATAAACACACATGGTCCAAGGCATTGCCCTTCAATTGACAGGAAAGTTATAAATTTTCCTGAAAAAGCAAGACATCCTATTTTTATTGAACCTGAAGGGAAAAACACAAATGAAATGTATCTGCAGGGTTTGACAACAAGCATGCCTGTAAATATGCAGCAGCGAATAATAAATTCTGTAGAAGGTCTTGAAAAAGCAAGAATAATCAGGCCTGGATATGCTGTTGAATATGATTTTGTTTTCCCCAGCCAGCTTCAACTGACTCTTGAGTCCAAAGTAGTGGAAAATTTATATTTTGCAGGACAAATTAATGGAACCAGCGGATATGAGGAAGCTGCTGTTCAGGGTTTTATTGCAGGTGTTAATGCTTCACAGAAAATTTTAGGTAAAGCTCCCCTCATTTTAACAAGAGAAGAAAGCTATATCGGGGTACTGATTGATGATTTGATAACCAAGGAACTCATGGAACCCTACAGAATGTATACTTCAAGGGCAGAATACAGGCTGTTGCTTAGATCTGATAATGCGGATTTAAGACTTTCCAGGTATGGAAATGAAATTGGACTTATCAGTGGTGCTCAATACATGAAGGTCAAAAAAAAAGAAAAGGAAATAAATTATTTAAGGCAATATTTAAAGGAAAAAATCATATTTCCTGATAAAATAAATAATGAAATTTTAAAAAATTCAGGTTCATCCGTGCTTGAATTTCCCTCCTCCCTTTATCAGATATTAAAAAGACCTGAAATAAACATAATGAATTTAATAGATAATTTCAGCAATGATATCTGCATAAAGAATCCTGAAGTATTTTATCAGACTGAAATAAATACAAAATATGAAGGATACATATTAAAGCAGCTTGAAGAAATAAAAAAGTATGCAAATCTTGAAAGAATTTTTGTACCGCAAAAGATTGATTATTTTAAAATAAGAGGACTTACATTTGAAGCACAGGAAAAATTAACTGCTGTTAAACCAAATACACTTGGACAGGCCTCAAGAATAGCAGGAGTTTCTCCTGCAGATATCTCCATACTTATGATAAATTTAAAATCTAAAAAATCTTAGAGTCCATGTCGCTTAATACAAAAAATAATTATAGTGAAATTTTAAAGACTTATTTAAAAGAAATGTGTGTTGATTTTACAGATGGCGACATTTTAAAAATACTTTCCTTTATTGAAGAAATTTATAACTTTAATTTTAAAACCAATATTGTGGGCACTAAAGATAAAGAGGGGATTTTTTGCAGGCACATACTTGACTGTCTTTCCATTTTTTCATTAAAAGAAGAGTTTAATAAGCAATATCTTTTTAACAGAAAGATTCTGGATTTTGGAACAGGAGCAGGGCTTCCTGGAATTTTACTTGCAGTATTATTAAAAAATACGAAAATATATTTGCTGGAGAAGCACACAAGAAAAGCTGATTTTTTATTAAAAGCAATCACAGATTTTCATCTTTTAAATACTACACTCTTAAATTATCCTGCAGAAAAACTTGCAAAAAATCGAAAATTTACATGTTTTTTTGATTATTGTATTGCAAGAGCGGTTGGGAAAATTAATATTTTACTTGAATTAATAATTCCATTTTTGAAAAAAAATGGTAAAATATTTTTATATAAAAGCAGGAAGGTTTTTTTGGAAGCAGAAGAATCTTCAGAGATTTTAAAGAAGCTTGGGCTTGAAATTAACAGGATTGAAGAAATCAGAGTACCTT
>JAMDDL010000187.1:9073-10745 GCA_023488645.1 Actinomycetota bacterium
CTTGCAGGTGCTGAGGTAGAGCTTGTTACAAGCATGAAGAGGGAATACAAATTAAAAGAAACCATTGATAAAATAAGGAAGGATTACGATTATATAATTATTGACTGTCCGCCTGCACTTGGACTTTTAACAATTAATGCATTAAGTGCCGCCGATGAAGTAATAATACCCATTCAATGCGAATATTATGCTCTGGAAGGTCTGGGACAACTTCTAAGTACTATAAGGCTTGTAAAAGATAATTTAAATTCAAGTCTTGAGATTGCAGGCGCTTTGATGACAATGTATGATCCGAGGATAAAACTTGCGGAGCAGGTTATTTCTGAGGTAAGGAAACATTTTTCAAATAAAGTTTATAATACGATCATCCCGAGAAATGTAAGATTAAGTGAGGCTCCCAGCTACGGGAAACCAATACTTTCATATGATCCGGAATGCAAGGGAGCCCAGGCATATAAAAGTTTTACAAAGGAAGTGATTGAAAATGGCACAAAGAGGGTTAGGTAGGGGACTTGGAGCACTAATACCAAATCTTAATAAAAGTACTGAAGTAGCAGAAAATATTGAAAGCAGGGTTTTTGAATTAAGCATTGATCAGATTGAACCAAACAGGAAGCAGCCAAGACATAATTTTAATGAAGAAAGTCTGAGTGAACTTGCAAATTCTGTAAGAGAATTTGGAATAATACAGCCAATTATAGTCAGAAAGCTGAACGGTGAAGAGAAATATGAAATAATTGCAGGGGAAAGAAGACTCAGAGCAGCCAAACAAGCAGGTTTGGTTTCAATACCTGTAATAATTAATACAAATATTGATGATACATCAAGTCTTGCCATGGCTTTGATTGAAAATGTTCACAGGGAAGACCTAAGCCCTGTTGAGCAGGCACATACATACAAACAATTACTGGATGAATTCGGCATAACACATGAAGACCTTTCCAGAAAAGTAGGCAAGAGCAGGACAACAATAACCAATTTCATAAGGATTTTAAATCTGCCGGTAAGCGTACAGAAATTAATTGATGAGGGTAAGGTTAGCGCAGGACATGCAAAAGTTCTTGTAAGTTTAAAAAAAATGGAGGACCAGCTTCAGATAGCAGAATTAATTGTTAAAAATGATTTAAGCGTCAGGGAAGTGGAAAGACTTGTTAATTTAAAAAATAATCCTCCGGCAAAGAAACAGGCTGAAGATATAATTCAATTAACCAAACTTCCTGTTGTAAGCCAGAAAATTTCTGA
The DNA here is from genome assembly GCA_023488645.1 of Actinomycetota bacterium. GTDB lineage: Bacteria > Actinomycetota > Humimicrobiia > Humimicrobiales > Humimicrobiaceae > JAMDDL01. The sequence continues at coordinate 10,316 of JAMDDL010000187.1, forward strand.
TTTTCTTAATGCTCCTGTAAAAATAATTCAGGGAAAGAAAAAAGGAAGAATAGAGATTGAATTTGGAAGTGTTGGCGAACTTGAAAGAATAGTTGATACAATAATAAGCTGACAACCATAGGGGAGACATTGATAAGAGATATCTCATATATAATTGCAATAGTAATAGAAATTGGATTGCCTCTGGTACTGGCGGTAGTATTTCACAAAAAATTTAAGGTTTCCTGGGCAATATTTTTTGTGGGACTCGCATTGTTTTTAGTTTCACTTGCAAGACTTCCATTAAATAGTTTTGTAGCCGGCATATTAAGATATAATTTCCTTGGAGAAAACCTTATTCTTGTATCTATTTTATTTCCCTCCTTTACTGCGGCTCTTTTTGAAGAAGGTTTCAGAACTCTGGGTATCGGACTTATCATCAGAAACAAGA
>JAMDDL010000205.1 GCA_023488645.1 Actinomycetota bacterium
TTTTTCTGCATCAGAAAAATTATTCATTTTAAAAAATTCATTTCTAATACTTGATATATCTCTTTTGCCCTTAAAAGCCCATCCTGTAATTTTTCTGAATTCCTTTACCGCCTTGTACTCACCTTTAAAATAAATTAAAAATTTAAGATACAATAAAAGAATATCAATTTTTAAATTATTGCTGATAGATAAATCATCATTCCCTGAAATTATATTCTGATAATCAATATTTTTCCCCAATAAGCTGTTTCGTTTAGGATACTCATCTGCTTTCAAACTTAAAAGTCCCAAAAGAAGTTGTGTGAAAATCCATGGATTTCCCCTTGCGACTCTTCCTGCCATCAAACCTTCACAACCAGTATGATCAAGTACCTGTTTTGCTTTGTATGCATTATCAATATCACCGCTTGCTATTACCGGAATCTTAATAGCACTCTTTACCTGCCTGATATGTTCATAATCAGCTTTACCGGAATACCCCTGTTTTACAGTTCTTCCATGTATTGCAACAGCATCAGCCCCTTCACTTTCTGCAATCTTTGCAATATCAAGGACATTAATACTGCTTTCATCCCATCCTAATCTTAATTTTACTGTTACAGGTTTCTTTATTTTCTGTTTCAGCGCTTTAACTATGTTTCTTATCCTCTCCGGATCTCTGAGCAAATATCCGCCGCTTCCGGTTTTCAAAATCTTGGGGACAGGGCACCCCATATTAATGTCGACTATGTCAGCATTTTCTTCAATAAGACTTGCAGCTTCTGCAATTACATCGGGATTGTTTCCAAAAATTTGAACTGCACAAGGTCTTTCAAAATCAGTTACGCTTGCAATATCAAAAGATCTTTCATGATTGTAAATCAATCCAAAGCTTGCAGCCATTTCTGAAAATGTGAGAGAACTTCCAAAATATTTTGCAAAAATTCTGTAAGTATTGTCACTGATTCCTGCCATCGGAGCAGCAATAACAGCATTATTTACAGTCTGGTTTGAAATTTTAAAAGGATTTAGTCTGATTTCAGATAAATTACTTAAACTCCTGTATCCAATTATTTCTTTAAAATCCAAAGCATAAGCATTCGAAAAAGCAGATATCAGTTCCTTTACTTTTTTTTCAAGCTGCCGGATAAGACTTTTAATCTCCTCATTTATTTGATTCATTATTTATGAAGTCTTGATATCACACTCTTCAGGCTTTTCCGATTTATTTTTATCATTTAAAATTTTTATACCTTTAAGTGTCAGATTGTCATCAAATACCTTTATATATCTGCTTTTATCTTTCAGCAAATATGATAACCCCCCTGTTCCAATAATAACAGGATTAAAATTTTCCATGCTGCCTTTTTCTTCTTCAATAATTTTCTCTATAATGAAATCAACCTGCCCAAGAAAGCCGTATAAAATTCCGGCACGCAGGCTTTCATAAGTATTTTTGCCTATTATTTTTTCCGTCCATTTCAAGTCTACCTTGGAAAGCTTTGCAGCAAACTTAAAAAGAGCTTCCGATGAAATTTCAATTCCAGGTGTAATTACCCCGCCTATATAATTGCCTTCATCAGATACAATGTCAAAGGTTGTAGCTGTCCCGAAATCAACAACAATTGCAGGAAAACCATAAAGCTCCCTGGCTGCAACTGAATTTGCAATCCTGTCAGCTCCTACTTCTCCGGGATAGTCATATATGATTTTAAGCCCCGTTTTAACAGAACCATTGATTATGAAAGGTTCACATTTAAAATATTTCCTGCCCATTTTCTGTATCTCTTCAAGAGTTCCGGGAACTACACTTGAGATTGCTATTTCTTCAACGCTTAAAGCGTCATATCCTGAATGATCAAGAAAATTTAAAATAATTGAGCCAATTTCATCTGCGGTTTCATATCTGTATCTTGGAGTGCCCATCCTCCATGAAGCCAGAATATCGTCACCTTCAAATAAACCTATAACTGTATGCGTATTCCCGACATCTATTGCCAGAAGCATAACTGTCTCCTTTCAACAACTTTAATAAATAATATCTTTATGGTTAAATTATGAAAGAAAATTAAAAAAATGGAAATTATTAATTAATATTTGGTAAATAATTTTTATATAAATTTTGGAGTAATTCTCTCGAGGAAAGAATCCAACTTTATTTATTTTAAGAATTTCTGAATGCTAACGGAAGATTCAGCCCGTTTTCAAGAAGGAAATCTTTGTTTTTTAAAATTTCTTTTGTACTGCCGTCATATACAATTTTCCCATCATTTATTATCAGGCATCTTTCAGAGAATTCATAAGCAAGGTCCATATCGTGTGTTGATATCAGCATGGTTTTTCCCAATGATTTGATAAGATTTATAAAGTTATCCCTATTTCGCGGATCCAGATTGCTTGAAGGTTCATCAAGGATTAAGATTTCAGGATCGTAAGATAAAATTGTTGCAAGTGCAGCAAGCTTTTTTTCACCATAGCTTAAAAAGTGAGGAATTTCATCTTCCTTATTTTTTAAATTTACTTTATTAAGTGTCAGGTAAACAGTTTCTTTAATATAATCTTTGTCATTTGCCCTTAAGTCTTTATTTTTATTGAGGAAATTAACCAGGCCAAATGCAACATCTTCAAAAACTGAAGTTGAGAACAACTGATCATCAGGGTTCTGGAAAACAAAGCCTATTTGCTGTCTTATATCATATATGTTTTTTATATTAATTTGTTTTCCGTAAATAAAAATTTTGCCGCAGTTATTATTTAGCTTTAAGTCAAAATATTCATCCATAAGTCCTGCAATATTTAATAACAATGTAGATTTTCCGGCACCATTGGGACCTATTATCGATATTTTTTCACCGGCAGAAACCTCAAAATCTATATTTTCCAGAGCCTGTTTATAACCTAAATTACCGCAGTTCTGCCTGTTTGCCTGAATATACCTGAAACTGAAATTTTCTACTTTTATGGCAGTCATGCTGTTAAGGTTTTCTCCTTTAATAAATTCCATTAACGGTCATACTCCTGATTGCGATATTAAAAAATAATAAAGACACGATCAATATCGCATTTATTTTGTGCATTTTACCAGTGTCCGATAATAAATAAAAATTACCGTCAAAACCTCTTGACTGCATAGCCATATAAATATTTTCTGCCCTTGTAAATGTCCTGATAAATAAATTACCGACCAGATATGCAGTTTTTTTATTTACTGCAAATCCGGATTTTTTAAATACTCTTGCATTTATAGCCTTTTTTCCTGCTGCAAACTCATCTTTTAAAAGAAATAAATATCTGTACATTAAAAATATGATGGAAACAATTATTTTAGGTATATGTAATTTTCTTAAGCCATACAATATTTCCCTTTCATCAGTTGAAACAATAAGCGCACAAAGGAGAAATAAGGACAGAAAAGATTTAATAAGAACAGTATAAAAAGTTGAAAGTCCATTGCCGGTTATCTGAATTTTTATAATATTTAAATTAATTTCATATAATACTGCACCCTTGCCGGCAAATGGAATAAAAATTGACAGAAATAATGGGATTAAAAACAATCTGGCAAGCCTTTTTATAAACATTAAAAAATTTGGCTTCATCAGGAGTGCAATTATAATACACAGCAGGAAATAAAAACAAAAAATAACATATCTTTCTTTTGGTACACTTACAATAAAAAATATGGTAACAATAGTAATTATTAATTTTGCTCTAATATCGATTAAATTCTTCATTAATATTTTTTTTAGGAAAATTTTAAATTACAGCTTCAAATTCTCCTGTTTATTTTATTCAAGTTATATACTTTTTAAATTCCTGCCTATTTACGAAATAATTTATCTTTTGAGTTCTTGTTCTTATTTATTATTGATAAAACTCCTAAAATTATGGCAAATACGGCAAAAATAATTAAAATCCCGAAAAATCCTGCAAGGGATGTCTGCCAGAAAGTACTCTTTATTCCAGGAAATAAATAATCCGGTATTATAAATTTAAAATTAACAAAATTTGATGCCTTGTCTGCAAAACCAAGATTTTGGGCAACCTTTTCCAGACCATCCGGATAGCTGGAAGCAAATGGTGATAAAAATAAACCCACTATAACTGCTGCTATTGCAAATAATAAAATAAATATCCTGTCTTTTATTTTCATAATGGCTCTCTTTATAAAATTTTTATTAATTTGCTAAATGGCTTCAAATGAATTTAACTTAATTAGACATAAGTAATTTTTTTATTTTACATAAAATTCTGGTTTCATTTTTAAAAATAATTTTATTTATTTTCCGCCTTAATTTCAGGCACTGATGATCCTATGTCCCAATTTCTTGTTAAAATAATATCAGGCCTTACTTTATCAATAAACGCAATTATTATAGTTGTAATAATTGCTTCCCCAACGCCTATTACCATGTGAACAGGCACCATGGAGCCAAGAGTTATTCCAAGGGAATAAGTTCCTGAAGCAGCAAGCTCCAGGCTGCAAAAAGCAGAAGCGATTACTACTGAAAACCAGGAACCTGCAGCCACTGCAGTATAAAAAACAATACGTTTTTTTGATAACTTTGTAAAAAGTTTATAAATGAGATATGCGCTGACAACGCCAACTACAGCCATATTAAAAACATTTGCTCCAAGTGCAGTAATCCCGCCATCTCCAAAAGCAAAAGCCTGAACGATTAAAACAATTGTAATAATGACTCCTCCTGCGTATGGTCCTAAAACAATACAAGCCAATGCCGCACCCAGTAAATGACCTGAAGTTCCGCCCAATACAGTAAAATTAATCATTTGAGCTGCAAAAATCAGCGCTGCAAATACACCCATAACCGCTACTACTTTTGCCCTGAAAAACTTCTTCACTTTAATTACTGCAACAATAAGCCCTGATAGTGAAAAGACTCCTGTTACTGCTGCTGTTTTAATATCAATAAAGCCGTCGGGGATGTGCATTGATTATCCTTTCCCTTAATATTGATAGATTAGATGTCAAACGTGTTACTATTTTAATATAAGTAACACTTCCATATTAACATTTAACATCTTTCATGGCAATAATTAAAATTAAAAAATTTACAAATTCAGTTGGAGTTATTTTACAGGTTCAGGATATTTTAAAATTATTTATGAAGGCTGATTTATTTTTACTATCTTATCAGGAAAAACATTTTTACTGATGTAATCATGAATATTTAAACCATTAATTTTAAAATCAGGAGCAACTTCCGAAAGGGGCATGATTACAAAATTTCTTTCAGATAATTTAGGATGAGGAATCTTTAAAATATCGGAGTTTATATTTAAACCCTCAATATACAATATATCTATATCTATAATTCTTGGACCATTTTTTACAGGCTGAACTTTCCTGCCCATTTCATATTCAATATTTTTCAAATAACCAAGCAGAACAAAGGGGCTAACATCAATCTTTACCGCAGCTTTAATAACCAGGTTATAAAAGTTATTCTGATTTTTATAATACATTGGTTCTGTTTCATAAATGGATGAAACTTCCAGAATCTTAACGATACCCAGTTTGCTTATCAGATTCAGCGCTTTTCTGATATTGTCAAGCTTATTGCCTTCATTTGTTCCAACAGACAGATATACTTGATGCTGATTCTTTTCAGATGCAGGTTTAAACCCGGCTTCCTTGTTAACTTCCAGCTTATAACTGACTCCGACACTGTCAAGTTTTTCATCAAGCGGAGGATTAATTTTTTCAACCTTAACTTTTACGCTGGAAATTATTGGAGACATTTTTGAAATCCCTGAAGCTATTTCTTCTGCAAGTGTTTCCATGAGGTCAAACTTGTTTTTTAAGTTTATTTCCTTTATTATCCTTATGGCTTCAGAATAATTTACAGTTTCACACAAATTATCTCTGTCTTTAAAGCTTTCCTTTTTTATCCGAATTTGCACATTAAATATAAAGTACTGACCTTCCCTTTTTTCTTCAGGTTTTACTCCATGATATGCATATAAGGTTAAATTTTTAACAAAGATTTTAAACATAATACTGTTTTTATTTAATTATATTATTTTTATCTGATTTTAAGTATTTTAAATTTATCTTACCTGGTTTTAAGCATTTTGAATTGCCTTTACTAAATTCATTGCTCTTACCGTTTCCTTTACGTCGTGCACTCTTATAAGATTTGCACCATTTAAAACACACATTACAGCAACTGCAATACTGTTTTCCAGCCTTTCCTGCGGTAAAAGTCCTGACAGCGCGCCTGTAAAGGATTTTCTTGATGCTCCTATCAAAATCGGATAACCCAGTGATTTAAAATCAGCCAGTTTTTTTATAATAATAAAATTATCTTCAAGATTTTTTCCAAATCCAAGACCCGGGTCAATAATAATATTTTCAGGTCTTATTCCATTTTTTACTGCCATATCTGTCTGAACCTTAAAAAAATCATAAATTTCCTGTATCACATCATCATAAACAGGGTTTTCCTGCATATCCAGGGGAGTACCTTTCATGTGCATCAATACCAGACCTGCTTTTGAATCTGCGGCGACTTTTTTCATATTATCGTCAAGGACCAGCCCGCTTATGTCATTTATTATGTCTGCACCAGCTTTTAGAGCTTCACGGACAACCTCGCTTCTGTATGAATCTATTGAAATCAGAATATCGTGATTTTTTTTAATATAACTTATCGCAGGAATTACCCTTTCAATCTCTTCCGCAACACTTACAGGTTGGGAACCAGGCCTTGTTGACATTCCCCCCACGTCAATTATATGCGCACCTTCTGAAACAATCTCATCTGTCCTTGCATATGCTTTTTTAAGATTAAAATATTTTCCTCCATCAAAAAAGGAATCAGGGGTAACATTTAAAATACCCATGATTGCAACTTCTTTTTTTAGATTAAAATTCTTTGTACCTATTTTCAGGGAATTTTCTTTTTGAAATTTTTCAAGATTATCCAGAAAATCCTCAAGCTCATGCGACAGGGCTTTCAAACCGAATGGCTGTATCCTTATTTTTTCCGCAAGACTTCTGACATTTTTTATCGTGCCAAAAATTATAACATCGGATTTTTCATGAGGAGAATCCAGTGTATCTCTGGAGGTAACAACATCTCCATCTCTTGCAAGCATTTCCTGCTTTAATATATTTGCAGCTTTGTTATCAACATTATTTATCTTTATGGCGATATTGACAAATTTGTCAGACATTATTTTTGCGCCGGGGGCAGTTGCACCGATTTTTGCAAATTCCCTATATGCATCTGATTTGTCTTTTATGAATAACTGTCTGATTTTATAAGACATACTTTTTAAGTTAAGGTTTATCTGCTGTCCCTGATCAGTGCAAATGCTTCAGCTCTTGAAGCTGCATTTCTTCTGAATACTCCTCTTACGGCAGAAGTTATTGTAACAGTTTTTGGTTTCTTTACGCCCCTCATGCTCATGCATAAATGCTCCGCCTCTACAATAACCAGAACGGCTCTTGCCTCCAGTTTTGCTTCCAGCGTATTGGCAACAATAGTTGTAAGCCTTTCCTGAACCTGAGGTCTTTTTGCCACAATATCAAACAATCTTGTAATCTTGGACAAACCTGCAATTTCTCCCTTGACATTAGGGATATAAGCAACATGAGCTTTTCCAATAAAGGGAATCATATGATGTTCACACACAGAGTAAAAAGGGATATCCTTAATTACAATAATCTCATCATGATTTTCATCAAACATTGTTTTTATAACTGAAGAAGGGTCTTTATTTATTCCGGAAAATATTTCTTCATACATAGCAGCTACTCTTCTCGGGGTATCCTTAAGGCCTTCTCTTTCAAGATTTTCACCAATACCTTTTAAGATCAGCCTGACGCCTTCTTCAATTAGTTTTCTATCCAATTAAACCTTATTTCTATTAAAATGAATATTTTTAAATTTAATGACTGTCTTTTTTAAGGCTTTCTTTACCGGCTGCAGTGACAGGTTCTGCCACAGATGTCTTTGGAGATTTTTTGGTTCTCCCGGGTTTTTCCTGTTTATTCTCAACAGATTTAAAACCTTCGGATTTTTTTATATTAAGTTTACCAAGGATTTCAACTACTTCTTCCTTGTTTAAGGTTTCCTTTTCAATTAATTTTTCTGACAGTTCCTTTAAAATAGCATCATTTTGAATTAACAGTTCTCTTGCATCATTGTAGCTGTTTTCAATAATCTGGTGAACTTCATCATCTATTACAGAAGCAATCTTATCACTGTAATGAGGTCTTGATATAAGCTGATTACCCAGAAAGACTTCGTCAGCTTCACCTTTAAAAGCTACAGGACCTAATTTATCGCTCATTCCAAAGTCAGTGACCATCTGTCTTGTAAGTTTTGTTGCCCTGTCTATATCATTTTCAGCACCACTCGTAATATCATTAAATACTATCGCTTCTGCAACACGTCCGCCAAGCAGCATCTTTATATTATCAAGAATCTCTGTTTTTGACTTAAGAAATCTGTCTTCTTCAGGAAGAGTTATGGTATATCCAAGAGCTCTTCCCCTTGAAATTATAGATATTTTATAAACCGGATCAGTATTGGGAAGAATATATGCCAGTAACGCATGGCCGGCTTCGTGATAAGCAATAATCCTTTTTTCTTTTTCAGAAATAACCCTTGCCTTCTTTTCAGGTCCTGCAATTACTCTTTCAACTGCCTGTTCTATCTCAAACATGCTTATTTTTTTCTTGTTATGTCTTGCAGCCAGAAGAGAAGCTTCATTAAACAAGTTTGCAAGATCAGCTCCGGTAAAACCCGGCGTTTGTTTTGCAATTGTTTTAAATATTACATCCCTATCCAGAGGTTTGCCTCTGCCATGAACTTCAAGTATTTTTTCTCTTCCGACCAGATCAGGCCGGTCTACCATAATCTGCCTGTCAAATCTGCCAGGTCTTAACAAAGCAGGGTCAAGTATGTCAGGCCTGTTGGTTGCAGCAATTAAAATTACCGTACTGTCTGCATCAAATCCATCCATTTCCACAAGAAGCTGGTTAAGAGTTTGTTCTCTTTCATCATGACCGCCGCCAAGACCTGCTCCTCTGTGTCTTCCCACTGCATCAATTTCATCCATAAAGATGATTGAAGGTTGAGTTGCTTTTGCCTGTGCAAATAGATCCCTTACTCTTGAAGCACCTACACCTACAAACATTTCAACAAATTCTGAACCTGAAATACTGTAAAACGGAACTCCTGCTTCTCCTGCAACTGCACGTGCCAGCAATGTCTTTCCCGTACCTGGAGGACCATAAAGTAAAACTCCTTTGGGTATTTTTGCCCCCATTGCCTTAAATTTTCCAGGATTTTCAAGAAACTCTTCAATTTCTTTCAGCTCTTCTACAGCTTCATCAACCCCGGCAACATCCTTAAAAGTAACCTTATTTTTACCTTTTCCTGCTATTCTGGCTCTGCTTTTGCCGAACTGCATTACTTTTGAGCCTCCACCCTGCATCTGATTAAAAAGAAAGAATATCAGACCGAACATTATCAGGAACGGAAGAGCTCCCACAAGAATCTGTATCCATATCGACTGTTTCTGGTTATCTACCTTAAAGGGAATATTTTTATCTATGAGAAATTTTGAAATATCATAATCAGCCAGAAAGGACACCCTGAATTTAGAATTATCCTTCAACTGGCCCTCAATTAACTTGTCATCCCCTTTTATCACGAGAGGACTGTTGGTATCTATTTCATTTTGATTAACTTTGGCAATAAATTCCGTTAAGTTTAAATCTCTTATCTGTGGTGCAAGAAATAACGGATTTCTGAAGATAAAGAACATCACCACTATAAGCAATATTAAAAGCAATATATTTTTTAAATTTCTTTTCAAATCAATTCAACTCCTGTTTATTAAAATTCAATTTCCCCTTAATTGAAGTACCTTTTCGTTTTAAAAAATTTTTGTCAAGGTCTCCAAAAAATTAGTTCCCGCATAAGCTAAATGCATATAATATAATATTTAATCTGTATTTTCAATATATCCGATATACGGCAGATTCCTGTAGTTCTCAGAATAATCAAGCCCGTAACCTACCACAAATTTATTGGGAATATTAAAACCCTTGTACCTGATTTTATTTTTAAATTTACCGGGAACATCTTTATCAAGCAATGCACAAATCTCAATACTTTTTGGATTTCTTGCTTCAATATTCTTAACCAGATAGTTAAGTGTTCTTCCCGAATCAATTATATCTTCTATTATTAATACATCCCTGTTTTCAATACTGTAATCCAGATCCTTTGTAATTCTTACAACACCTGAACTCACCATTGAATCACCATAACTTGATACAGCCATAAAATCAAAAATTACAGGAACGGATATTTTTCTGCACAAATCAGCAATAAATATAAAAGAACCTTTCAGCACAGCAATCAGAACAGGATTTTTACCCTTGTAATCCCTTGAAATAGCAGATCCAAGTTCATTTACTTTTTCCTGCAGCACTTTCTCGGAAAATAATATCTTTATACTTCTTTTTAATTTCAGCTTTCTGGAAGCAAGTTGATCCATCGCACCTCATTTGTTTAAAAAAATATTAATTTAAATAATTTAAAACACAAAGCAATGCATACTAATCCGCATAATTTCACCACTATTAATTATATTACAAAATAAATAAATTGTTTCCAAATAATTAAAAATCA
>JAMDDL010000163.1 GCA_023488645.1 Actinomycetota bacterium
TTAAGTTCTTCCTCAAAGTAAGCCCTGTTATAAAGTCCTGTCAGGCTGTCATGAAATCCAAGATATTTCATTTGATTTTGTGCTATTTTTTCTTCAGTAATATCCCAAATCGAAATTACTGTTCCATTAAAATTTCCCTTACTGCCAGTTAATGAAGTTATTGAAGCTCTTACGCTGGATTGTTTTTTATTTTCATAATTGATTGAAAGTTCCGTTGTCATGCTGCCTGTTTCTATTATTTTTCTGATTGCCTTTTTCCACAGGGAAACATTGTTTTTCCCGACAATACCATACAGGGATTTCCCGCAGATATCTTCAAAATTACATGAATATTGATTTAAAAATCCTTTGTTTGCAAATATCAGTTTAAGATTAATGTCAGTAACTAAAATACCTTCTTTTATGTTATCTATTATGCGGGGAAAAAGACTATCTGTACGGGAAAAATTGTTGTTATTTTTAACAGTTCCCATTTTGACATGCTTTTAATTTTATTGATTAAATATCGGAATGAAAAAAATATTTTTTATCATTCTAATATTAAATATTAACGATAAATATTATATATCGAATCCGGATATAAATAAATAGATAACACTTATAGCTAACTTATAAAGATTATACTGTTTTAAGTTTAAACTATGATCCTAAGGGCAAGATGAAAAAATCACTCTTAATAGCAGGCAGTATCCTATTTATTTTAAGAATATCAAGACTGGTAAAACAACATGAGATATTTTTTAAGGATGCGCAAAATCACATAAGGCTGCCGCCGCATTCTCCGCAAAATCTTGCACCCGCCTGGTTTTTAGCTCCGCATCTTGAACATTTAATCATTGAAAGCGGAGTTCCACAGTTATTGCAGAACTTACCCTGACCCGCAGGTTTACCGCAGTTTGGACATAGCGTTTGTTTACTCTCAATTTCACCGTGAAACACGGCTGTTTCCTGTGCTTTAGCTTCAATATCCTGTGCAAGCTTCCTGCCTTTAGCTGCAGCAACTTCAACATTTTCTCTTGGGGTACAATCAACACACAAACCTTCCTGCTCGTTCCAGTCGTTATCACAAACCCAGTTTTTGCACTTGGGACATCTGTGAAAATATCCTTTTGCCTCATTTTGTGCAATCATAAAAGCTTCTTCATGTTCCTTATGCCATTCAGGAGTCATTCCTTCAAATCTCTGACTGATTACATCGGTTCCTCTTTCAATATCATAACCTATGCTGTCTTTTCCGAATAATGATGCTCCAACCGAAATAGCCTGACCCAAACCTGAAAAAAAGCTGCTTTTTCTGTGGCTTTTTGAAGGAATGAATTTTGTCTTGTAGCCCTCACGGCAGGAATCACAAAAAAAAGTAAACTGAAATCCTTCTTCCGTACTGTTGTCTTCATAATTGTCAGAAAAACCTTGCATTGGCATTACTGCACCCTCCTTAAATTTATTTATTTTTATCCAAACTTATTTTTACTAAATTCAATAGCTTAAATCATTACAAACATTTTCTATATATTTAGAACCACTTTATAAAATTTGTACATAAATTACCAAATAAAATTTTTTATCAACAAACCAATCTTAAAAAATAAAAAAATAATCTAAATAATTATATTAAACAAAATCAGCAATACTATTATTTTTGTACTTCCGGTTGTATGTTTTTGGAATCACTTTGCTTTTGCATTTGCTGTGTGTTTAAAGGTTTTCCGCATTTTATACATTTATTACTGATTGGAGGCTGTTCAAATCTGCATTTCGGATTTGGACAAACCACTGTAAGTGGCAAACCACATTTTTCACAATAATCTCCAAAAAATGTTTCAGCTTTGCAATTTGTACAGTTTATTTTAAGGCTTAACCCGCAGCCTGGACAGTTGATCCAGCCTTTCTCAATCAGATCCTTGCAACTGGGACATCTTAAAAATATCGGATTTGCTTTACCACAAATCGGACACGTATTTGACTCAGGCGGAATAACCTTTCCGCAGTACCTGCATGGGAGTTTATATCCCGGCATTTTTTGTCTCCTTTCTAAATCTGGTTTTTTCATCAGGAGCAGTTATGTTATATTTTAGCAATTCTTCAATTCTGTTTTTCCATGACTGCATATTCAGATGAAACGCTCTTCCAATAAATCTTGCACGAAGATCTCTTAATTCAGGTATTTTTACTACGGCAAATTTATATTTAACATTTTTCGGATCATAAAGGTCATCATCTTCAATATATATCGGCTCCCTTCTGAAGTTTATACTTATCATTGCCTTATTTATTTTTTTAATCAATCTATCAATTTCTAATTCAGAATTTGCCGGATTTTCAGAATTTAAATAATTTGCCCTGTTAAAGATTTTAAATAAATAAGTTGCCTTACCTGCGGATTCTTCTTGTGATCCGGATTTTTCATCATCTGGTGATTCCTTACTTTGACTTTCGACAATATTTTGTTCTACAGTTTTGTATTTATTTTCAAATTCAGCAACTTCCCTGGATTTCCCCATATCCTCAAGTATTTCTTTAGTGGCTTTCAAATTTGCAGCCATGTTTTTCTGCATGTCTTTTGCCATTTTTGACAAATCGTCTGCATCAATTAATGGTATATTTTTATCTTCTTTCTTTTTCTCAAGCTCAACCGGTACCGCTTCCATTGCCATGGCATTACCCGGTTTGTGTGGATCATTGCTGTAAATTGGCATTAAAAACCATATATAATCACTTGTTAAATCTCCCATCAACCCTTGTTTTAACCCTATTGCTATCTGATCCTGGTTTGAAATTGATTTTAAATAATTATATTCAGGACCGGCACCTGCTTTTTCTATTTTCTTTTCAAGTGATTTCCAGACACAAGAAGAATATTTTTCAATATCTTTTTTCATTGCAGCCTTGCCATCTCTTAAAAGTCTTGCAATATTTCTTACTGTTATTGTATCAAGAGACGGATCAAGTTCCATTACCAGACTTTGCGCAAACATATCAAGTATATTTATTGTATCGGAAAGCGCCTTTTTAAATGGGCCAAATTCATATCCCATTTTTGAAAGCTCAAGTTTACGGCCTTCTTCACTTGTAATTATCATTTTATAATCACTTTCGGAAATATCAGCAATCTCGCAGTAAGCTATCCTGATCAACTTTCCATTTTCCGGAAGAATTGAAATTCCTGTTTCGTAAACTGTAATATTACAGTTTCCCTTATCGGAGACCGCACCGTCTGCTTCATAAACAACATATTCAGATTTAATGCCCTTCCTTACCACTTTTTCTTCCATCAGCATATATTTTGCAAGAAGTTCATTTCTTGCATCCCTAAAAATTCTGAAGAAATTTTCAAATTCATAACCAAGCTCTGATATTATTAACTTACCGTTCGGGCTTAAAGGGAGAATTAATTTATAATCTGCCGGATTTATTTCAAGTATATCAGTTAGCTTGATTATGTAAGGTCCCTTAAACTGCTGTGAAATAATTATTTCCTGCGTATTGACTGTAATTATTGCCTCACCTTCTGCAATTTTATCAACATCGGAACTCATGTAATGAAACACCGCTTTAATGCTTATGAGTTTTTCTTTCTTTTTTTCTTCTTCCATGTTCTTTTTGTTTAAATATTAAATCAATTCATTAATCAGGTAAGCATGATATGGATATTTATGCAGTAATTCGTTTTTATATGTTTCCGCGCTGATATAATCTTCAAACTCAAAACCTGGTGCAACTGTAGTACCAAGAAGAGCATAATTTCCACCTTCTGCAAGTTTTGCTCCCTGCCATGTATTTCTGGGAACCACATATTGAATATGTTCATCATTAAAGATATTGTTTCCAAGATTGATTATCCCTGATGAGCCGTCTTCAAACAAATTAAGCATAACTACAGCATCGCCCAGATAAAAATGAAAAACCTCATCTGAAGCAACTTTATGAAGTGCGGAATAATTATTATAAGTTATAAGATACAAGATTGATGCAGAAAGATTCCTTTCGGATTTATATCTTAAAGGAAGACTCTCTTTTCCAATGGTTTCATCTGATCTGTAGGTTTCAGTAAAAAATCCTCCTTCTTCTTTAAGAGGTGTAAGATTAAATTTCTTTATTATTTTCCGGATTATTTCCAAATCTCTCATATTTAACAATAGTATAGGAATCCATTTTAACCATTATATATTGATATTGCATAATTTTAAATGTATTATTCCTTTTTATCACGGGTATATCCCCCTTATCTTCATAGCTTCAGCAACACGGGCAACTGCAAGTGCAAGTGCAGCACTTCTCATGCCAAGCTTTCTTTTGTTTGAAAACTCATATACTTCATAAAATGCCTTTTCCATAATATCCCTTAACTGAAGATTTACTTTTCTTTTGGACCAGAAGTAAGCATCATTTCCCTGTACCCATTCAAAATATGAAACTGTTACTCCCCCGCTGTTGCAAAGTATGTCAGGTATAACAAATATATTGTTATCCTTTAGAATAGGATCGGCATCAGGAGTAGTTGGTGCATTTGCACCTTCAGCAATTATTTTTGCCTTAATGTGGGCTGCATTTTTTGCCGTTATCTGATTTTCAAGGGCAGCAGGAACAATTATGTCACATTTTGTTTCAAAAAATTTGCCCGGATCTGCTTTTTCAGCTTCAGGATATTCTGCAAGGGTGCTGTCTTTCATATAGTCTGATAATTTGTAGGGATCTATTCCGTTTCTGTTTAATATTGCTCCGCTTACATCGGAAAGTGCTATTATTTTAAACCCGAGATCATACATTATCTTTGCTGCATTTGATCCCACATTTCCAAATCCCTGTACTGTAACGGTTAAGTTTGAGGCATCAATTTCAAGCACTTTAAGTGCTGAAAGAAGGGTATATACCGCTCCACGGCTTGTAGCTTCCTCTCTTCCCTGGCTTCCTCCAAGCGTTATGGGTTTTCCTGTTACCACACCGGGAACCATGTAACCTTTTGCTATTGAATATGTATCCATTATCCATGCCATAATTTGAGCATTTGTTCCAACATCAGGAGCAGGAATATCTTTTTCGGGACCTATAAAGGGCAGTAACTCATACGTATATCTTCTTGTTAAGTTTTCGAGTTCTCTTTTTGATATTTTTAAGGGATCTACTATTATTCCGCCCTTTGCTCCGCCGAAAGGTATGTTAACAAGAGAGCATTTCCAGGTCATTAACATTGCAAGAGCTTTTATTTCGTCAAGAGTTACGTCCTGATGATATCGGATGCCGCCCTTGGCAGGGCCTCTGTTTGTATTGTGCTGGACTCGGTATCCTTTGAATATGTCAATGTCTCCGCTGTCCATCTTAACTGGAAGAGATACTTCAAGTATTCTTCGGGGTTCACGAAGGTACTTTATTACTCCCGGCTTTAAATCAAGTACAGACATTGTACTGTCAAGCCTCTCAAGCGTCATTTCCCAAACATTTTGTTTAGTGCTCATTAACTATCTCCTTTGATATTTAATCGCCTTTGATTAAAAAATTTTAAGTCTTATATAATTGCGCTTTTCCCTGATTCTTCAGTTCTAATCCTTATTGCATCCTCAACAGGAAGAACAAATATCTTTCCGGAGCCGCATTCTCCGGTCCTTGTAAGCTTTACTATTGTTTTTATTACGGAATCCACTATTTCCTCATCTATCACTATTTCCATTTTAATTTTTGGGAGAAACTTCACCTCCCTGTTTGGCTTTCCTCCATTGGTATATCCCCTTTGCTTTCCAAATCCCCTTACATCAGATATGCTCATACCTTCTACTCCAACATCAAATAAAGCATTTTTAACTTCATCAAGTTTAAACGGCTGGATAAAGCATTCTATTTTACGAAGCATTTAAGTGCACCTCCCATCTTTTCAAATTTCTTTGTTTTAGGACTTCTTATAAAAAATACATCCATAAATAATAAGCTAAATAATTCATTAAATGCTTATTATTGCATAATTTAGTTATACTATAAAAGTTTTTATTGTCAATGACTTTAAAATATTAACATATAAAAAAATATTTTAAACAAAATAAAAAAATTGAATCTCTAAAAAAATAAAACTTAAAAATGAATTTAAATGATTATAAATGAATTATATTGAGCTTTTAATATTTAGTCAAATTATTTAAATAATTCTTATATTAAAAAAGTATAAAATCGCACTTATTACTGCTGCTGCAGCAATAATATATGTTTCTTTTACCTTAAATTTAATTGCTGCAAATGAAAGTAAAGATTATTGTAAAAATTTAAAAAATTATATATATTTGAATCTTTATAGTCATCAAAATTATTTTTATTCATGTAAAAATAATCGGTATTTATTTTCTTTTTATAAATTAACAATTTCAGGTTAAAAATATTAAGATTAAATATATATAAAAATTCTTAAATATTCAAAAAATTAAAATATAAATATGAAAGGGAAGCCCAAAAATGGAGTTTGCAGAAAGGCTTAAAAAACTTGGAAGTGAAAACGCTTTTAATGTACTTGGTAATGTTATGGAACTAAGGGAACAAGGCAGAGATATTGTAAGTTTTTGCATTGGTGAACCTGATTTTAATACACCTGAAAATATTAAGAAAGCTGCCTTTGATGCTTTAAATAAAAATATGACGCATTACGGACCTTGCGGAGGCCTGCCTGTTTTTAAGAGGACTATTGCAGATTATATTTCCAGAACCAGAAAAGTTAATGTTGATGAAAAAAATGTATGCATAAGTGCCGGAGCAAAAGCAATAATTTATTATACAATTCATGCACTTTTAAATCCAGGTGATGAAGCTATTTATCCTAACCCGGGATATCCCACATATGAATCAGTAATAAATTTTGTTGAGGGCAGAGCTGTTCCGCTTCCGCTGCTCGAATCAAAAGAATTCAGTTTTGATGTAAACACTCTTAAAAAACTGGTAACAAAAAAAACAAAACTCATTATCATAAATACTCCGCAAAATCCAACAGGCGGAGTCCTTTCGAAGGAAGACCTGAATGCAATAGCAGACATAGCAATTAGTAATAATATATTTGTATTATCGGATGAAATTTATTCAAGAATACTTTATGAAGATGAATTTAACAGTATCATTTCCATTCCCGGCATGGCGCAAAGAACCATCCTTGTTGACGGATTTTCAAAAGCTTATGCCATGACAGGCTGGAGGCTCGGATTTGGAATTGCAAATAAGGAGCTTACTGGTGAACTGGCAAACCTTGAAAATAACTGCGTGGCATGTACAACAACTTTTAACCAGTTTGCCGGAATAGAAGCACTTACAGGACCTCAGGATTCAGTTGATGCAATGGTAAGAGAATATAAAGACAGACGGGATTTAATAGTTGATTTGTTAAATGATATCAAAGGCATCAGTTGTCTTAAGCCAAAGGGATCATTTTATGTATTTCCAAATGTAACAAAGGCATGCAGGAATCTCGGATTAAAGGATTCAGAAGAACTGCAGGATTATTTATTGTATGATCACGGAGTTGCAGTTCTTGCAAGAACATCCTTTGGGGAAAAGAATAAAGATGAAACTGAAGAATATATAAGAATTTCTTATGCAACTTCAAAAGAAAACATCAGAGAAGGTTTAAAAAGAATAAAGAAGGCTGTTGAAAAATAAATCTTCTTTTTTCTTATTCAATCGTTATTTGAAAATATAATTTTAAGCCATATTGTAACTTTATGATTTGTAATGCGAACTTGCACGCACAAAATCATGTGACAGGTCAGTGGTCCAGATTTTGCTGCCGATAGTACCGCAATTCATATCTACTTTTACACTGATTGTTTTATTGTGCATGGTGGAAAGAGCCGGCTCCATATTTTCACTGAATTCCATACCATTATTAAAAATTAAAAAGTCATTCATATATAAGTCAATCTTATTTATGTCAAAATCAACATCAGCAGATCCTATAGCAGATGCAATTCTTCCCCAATTTACAGTTTCACCAAAAATTGAAGCTTTAAACAAAAGGGAATTTGCTATTTTTAAGCCTACTTTCTTTGCTTCATCTCTGCTTCGGGCATTTAATATTTCTATCTCTATAAATTTGGAAGCTCCCTCGCCATCAAGAACTACTTTCTTTGCCATTTCTTCAAGAACAAATATAAGGCCTTCTTTAAAAACCTGATAATATTTACTTTCCATACTCTCAATTACAATACCGCTTTCCCCATTATTCTGAATAAAGATCATGTCATTGGTGCTCTGGCAACCGTCTACAGTAATTGAATTAAAACTATATTCAACTTCCTCTTTTAAGAAACTGTCAATGATTTCGGGTTTTATGCATGCATTTGTTGCAATAAAGCAAAGTGTGGTTGCCATATTGGGAGCAATCATTATTGAGCCCTTGCCGATTGCCCCTATAATTATGTCTTTGCCTTCTGAAGTTTTTATTCTTATGGCAATCTCTTTTGAATTTTTATCAATAGTTAAAATAGATTTTGCTGCTCTGTGACCGCCTTCGGGATCAAGATTTTTTGACATTTCCCTTATTCCATGAATGATTTTTTCAACAGGAAGCTGCTTGCCAATTAAACCTGTGGATGCAACAGCAATATTTTCATAATCTAACTTCAGATATTTTGATGCTGCCATGATAATGTCTTTTGCATTTTTAATACCCAGTTCACCGGTACAGGCGTTGGCTATACCTGTATTAATAATTATTGCTTTTATGTTTCTTGTCCTTGAAAGCTGCTCTTTGCAGACAATAACAGGAGCAGCACAGAATTTGTTTATGGTAAAAACAGCAGAAGACACAGTATCAAGCGGAGTATAAATGATGCTAAGGTCATCTTTTCTTGATCTTCGCACACCGCTGTGTATTGCCTGTGCAAAAAATTGCGGGACGCTTGTTATTGTACCTTCTTCGATGATTTTGATATCCTTATTCATAAAAAATTACTTTTTCCCTTCTATTGCTTTTTTCATTCTTGAAATTCCCTCAATAATATCCTTTTCACCTGTTGCGTAGGACAGCCTTATATATTCATCCTTCTCGCCTTTGTTTTTTACTCCGAATGAGTTTCTTGGAAGAACTGCAACACCGCCTTCATGAAGAAGATATTGCTGAAGCTCTACGGAACTTTCAAACCCAAGATTTCTGCAGGCTTGGCTAACATTGGGGAAAACATAAAAAGCTCCCTTAGGATACAGGCAACTTACTCCCTTTATGTCATTTAATCCGTCAACAATTAATTTGCTTCTTTTTTTAAAAACTTCTGCCATTTTTATTGAGTCGTCCTGGGGACCCTTTAATGCTTCAATAGCTGCAATTTGAGTAAATGTAGCTGTACATGAAACTGAATTTGTCCCGAGATTTGCAATATGAGCTGCAATATCCCTGTTAAAAATTCCATATCCTATCCGCCAGCCTGTCATGGAATATGTTTTGGAAAATCCATCAAGAATTATGGTTCTTTCTTTCATGTCTTTAATGGATGCAATGCTGTTAAACTCTCCGTCATAAACAATTCCGCTGTATATTTCATCAGAGAAGATTATAATGTTATGTTTTATTGCAAGTTCTGCAATTGCCTCAAGATCTTTTTGCTCAATTACTCCACCGGTAGGATTATGCGGTGAATTAAGTATTATCATTTTTGTTTTGGGAGTTATAATACTTTCCAGATAATTTACGTCAATGCTGAAATTTTTTTCTTCAATTATTGGGATTGGAACAGCTACTGCATCAATAAAATTAATAAGTGACTCATAAATGGGAAAGCCCGGATTTGGATATATTACTTCATCGCCCGGATTAATTAATGCAAATATGGAAAAAAATATTATCGGCTTTCCGCCCGGAGTTACTACAACCTCATCAGGATCAACTTTTATTTTCCTTGTTTTTGAAATATGTATTGCTATTTCCTCTCTTAATGCAGGAAGTCCTGCAGAAGGATTATAATGTGTGTAATTGTCCCTGATTGCCTTTATTCCTGCTTCTTTTATGTTCTCGGGTGTATTAAAATCAGGTTCCCCGATTGCAAAACTTACGATATCCTTGCCCTGACTTTTCAGTTTATTTACTTCCGCAAGAACTTTAAAGGCATTTTCAGTTCCAAGATTCTCTATCCGTTTTGCCGTTTGCATATGTTTCTCCTATAACATTATAAATTTGATAAGTTAAATTAAACTATTAATATCCGTAAATAATTAACTTAAATAAAATTTATAAAAATTTAAATATAATTTTAATAAAAAAGTTAAGACTTTATTTTAAATTAATATTTATTTCAATATTTTAATTCAATTGAAGAAAATAAATTAATTTTTACCATATATCGCCAAGACTGACTGCAAAATCATAATCTTCCCTGGAAACAAGCCTCAAATCTTTAACAGCATCTGCAATCGGCACATTTTTTGGTTTTTCATTTACAACAGCAACCATATAACCAAATTTGCCTTCCATTAAATTAT
>JAMDDL010000116.1 GCA_023488645.1 Actinomycetota bacterium
GTTTCAGATTTAAATATTTTATTATCAATACACGCTGTCGCGCCCTGTTTCCCCATTTTTATTATTAAATCTTTCGACCCCTCTTTTTTTAAGTATCTTATTATTTTTATCTCATCATTTATTTTTGTAATTTCCCTAGCCTCTTCTAAATTGGGAAGAAAAATATCAACATAGCGAAGTAATTTTTTTACATCTGATATTGTTTGCTTATCCCATCCATTTATATCCCAGCCAGGATCTAATAATATTATGCAATTCTTTTGTTTTAACATTTTAAAGAATTCAATAATATCCTTAATCTTTAAATTTGGAAATTGAAATAAACTACAAAGAATTGCTATTGAATTAGGCTCAATTTTATTAAGTGAATCAAAAATAAAATTTCTGTCAATTTTCAATAATTGTCCGGCATATGTAATAAAAGACCTTTCCCCGTCTTTTTTTACTATTGTTGCTGTTACCGAGGTTTTATATTTTTTTTCAATTCTGATTGTGGAAGTATCTAATCCATTTTTATTTAGTTCTTTCAAAATAAATTTACCATTATCATCTCCACCTAAATTACCAATAATGAAAGGTGCAATGCCAATTTTTTTTAATGCCAGTGAAAAGTTTCCTAAATTACCCGCAACTCTATATGTAATGTTTTTAACCGGTATCTCAACTCCCCAGGCAGGCATGTCATCAATAGATTTAAAAACTATATCTAAGGTTATATTTCCAATTGCATATACTTTCATATTACCTTCAATTATTTTCTATTTTCATATCAGCTTCAATTATGGAAATTTTTTCATAAATAATATTGACATAACTTGTTATGACATGTTATATTACGTAATGTTGTTTATAACATTAAATTTTTTTTAAGTCAATCATAATTTATATAGCATATAATGCAATAAATAAAAAATTTTATCGAAAACAAAAAATGCAGAAAAATAAAGAAAACCTCATAATGCAAGAGATTGAAGATCAGCCTAATTCATGGGCAAGTTCTATCCAGGAATACAATATAATATCCAAGGATTTAAACAAATTCTTTAATAACCATAGCAATATTTATTTTGTCGGCTGTGGTTCCTCCTACCATGCAGGATTAATAGGTGAATATGTATATAATAATATTTCAACCGGGAAGAAATCTTCCTGTTTACTGTCATCTGACATCTTAATGTATCCGGAAGAGACACTGCATTATGCAGATAAAAACGATGTGTATTTTTTAATTTCCAGGACAGGAAAGACTGGAGAAACTGTTCTTGTTTCAGAGGTGTTAAAAAAAGCGAATGTTAAAACTATATCAATAACGGCTTATCCGGATAGCGAAATAATAAAAAAATGTGATTTTGGAGTCGTTCTTGAGGGAAGTCAGGAAAAAAGTATAACAGCTACAAAGTCAATGACCAGTTTTACGCTTTTTCTTTTAAAACTAATATTTGGTTTTCATGGTAAAAAGTTTGATGATGAAGATTTTTTAAATAGTACCGGAAAAGTTTTTAAAAAAATAGAGTTTTATAAAGAGATTATTCAAAAGATTATATATGAAAATAATTTTAACAAATTTGTATTTTTAGGTTCAAAACCGTTTAAAGGCCTTGTTAAGGAATCGGAACTGAAGACTAAGGAAATGTCAACAACCGATACAGAATCAAACAATCCTCTTGAGTTCAGGCATGGCCATAAATCAATATTAAGCGATAAATCCCTTGTTGTTATTTTTTTATCAGAAAAAGGATATGAGTATGAAATAAAAGCTGCCGGAGAATTTAAAAAAATTGGTTCAAAAGTTCTGCTGATATTCAATAAGCATAAATTAGCATTGAAAAAAGATTTTTATGATTACTCAATAAATTTAAACATAAATCTTGAAGAATTATCAATATCAATAATCTATACATTATTTGGTCAGCTAATTGGTTATTACCAGGCTTTGAAAAAGAAACTGGATCCGTCAAAACCAAGGAATTTGGAATTTTATGTACCCTTATAGCATTGGTTGAAAATCATGGTTAAGGATATATGTATATATAATTAAACGAGAAGGGAGGAAATAAAAATATCACGAAAATAAAATAAAAAATAATTTAACAGGAAGGAGTGAGATTATAAAAAAAGAGATTTGCTTGAAGGTATTTGCAACCACATATGAATATATTTTTATTCAAACAAATCTCAAGAAAATTTTATAAAGATTTTTTTCTAAAGTAAAGAAAATTACAAAGGAGGATAATAGATGAAAAAATCATTATTATGGATGATGATAATCCTGATAAGTTTGACGCTTATGTCGGCTTTTACAATTTCAGGATGCAAAAAGGGAACTGCTGCAGAAACAAGCGCAGCAGAAACAACCGCGGCAGAAACGACTTCAGCTGAAACTAGAACAGCTGAAACTACAACAGCGGAAACCACAACTGGTGAAAAAGTAACTTTAAGAATAGCCAGTTTTCAGGGCGGTTATGGTCGTGAATGGCTGGATGAAGCTATCAGGTTACTTAAAGAAAAGAACCCAAATGTTGAGGTCGATTTACTATTTGATCCCAAGATTGCCGAGCAACTTCAACCTATGTTTGTAGCAGGCAATCCTCCTGATGTAGTTTTACCGGGAGGTTTTTTTGACAGACTGGGGGCAATTTTAGAAGGGCAGTTCAAACCACTTGATGATCTTTTAAATAGTAAAGCTATTGATAAAGATATGTTATTCAAAGATACATTTGAAAAAGGTACTTTCACTGCTGCGACTTTTAATGGACATACTTGGTATATCCCTATGTGGGTCTCTACTTATGGCTGGTGGTATAACGAAACCATATGGAATAAAAATGAATGGGTTCCCCCGAAGACATGGGATGAAGCATATGCTTTATTTGATAAAATGAAAGCTGCAGGGGTTGGTCCGATAGCAAACCAGGGAATATATCCGCTTTATATCAGATATACTTATTTGCCGGAATTTATTGCAAGATTGGCAGGACCTCAGAAGTTTGAAGCTTGTTGGAATCTAAAACCAAACTCATGGACTGACCCAGAAGTAGTAAAAGCTATTTCTTTTATTGCTGAATTGGAAAAGAAATATTTCCAGGAAGGTCACTTGGGAATGAATCATTTACAGTCACAAGCCGAGGTAATGGTTGGAAATGCAGGAATGATAGCATGTGGTAATTGGTTCCCAAAAGAAGAAGAACAAGTTTGGCCTGAAGGATCTGAAATTAGAGCAATGCCTTATCCACCTTTTGAGGAAAGTTCGTATCCACAGAAAGTTTATGTTAAAGATGGTGATGTATGGCAAATGTGCGTAATACCAACTGAAGCAAAACAGCCCGAGTTAGCTGTAGAATTTTATAAAATTCTTTTTTCTGAACAAGTACAGAAATTTGCAGTAGAAAAAACAGGTGCACTAACATCGTATAAAGATTCAGCACAATGGCTGCCGGATAATAAATTTGCAAGAGCTATTAAGAGTACTTTGGAGTATTATAAAGATGCAGATTATACTATCCCTCAGCAAGAGATACTCGATTTTAGCTATCCTGAAATTGCCAAAGCTATAGATGATAATATTTTAAAGATGTTTGATGATAAGATTACACCTGAACAGGCAGCTGCAGCTATCCAGAAGGCGATTGATGATTATATAGCAAAACCAGATGCTTTCATTCATGAATTTAAATTAGGGGTAGAATAATTTCTTTATTGTCATTATTAATTAGTTATGAGAATTATATCTAAAAAGTTGGTTCAATTTAAAGCTGGGGCTAAAATAAGAAATACTTCTTTTAGGATAGTAGCTGCTTTCTTAGCCCCAGCATTAATATCGTATCTATTTTTTGTGGTTTATCCCTTGTTTAAAGTTTTCAGGCTATCTTTTTATGACTGGAGAGGTGTTAAAGCCGGAGCAGAAGTATTTGTTGGTTTTGGAAATTTTAAGAGTTTAATGTTAGACCCAATATTTTGGCGGGCATTAAGCAATAATTTATTATTATTTGTATTTGTTTTACTAATTTCAATAATATTTGCATTATTTTTTTCATATTTTATAGCTACCAAAATAAAGTTTAGCGGACTATATAAAGCTGCATGGTTATTCCCCAATATTCTTGGCGACATAATTGTAGTCACAATATGGCTTTTTATTTATCATCCTACCATGGGAATGTTAAATTATATACTCTCAAAAATTGGGATACACGTAGGAGCTTTACCCTGGCTTGGAAGAGCAGATACGGCATTGATTGCGGTATCAATACCAATGATTTGGAAATATATGGGATTGTATATCATTTTGTTTACAGCGGCTATTCAGGAAATTCCATCATCATTTTTAGAGGCTGCCAGAATTGACGGTGCCTCCAGATGGAAAGAATTTCTCCATGTTATTTTGCCACTATTGAAACCAACAATTGCAGTTGCAATTGTTTTTATGATGTATAACAGCTTTAGTGTTATCTTTACTTATATAAAATTCTTAACTGAAGGTGGTCCATATAGATCAACCGAAGTGCTGCCTACATATATCTTTCAAGTCGGGTTTGAACTTCATAAATTTGGTTATGGTTCCGCAATTAGCGTAGTTACTTTTTTATTAGTCTCCGTTTTTGCAATTTTTATAATTAGAACTCTCATGAGAAGTTTGATTCACGGTGAGACAGGATTTTAGTAATGAAAAAAACATCCAAAGCAATTAAGATAATTATAAATTTAAGAAATATTTTAATTAATATTCCTATTCAAATATTGTGCATATTTTATAGTTTAGTTGTACTGATACCAGTATCATGGGCTATTGTATCTTCTATTCGTGACAGTATAAGCTTTTTTAAAAATCCCTTTGGTATACCTGCAATAATTCAACTGAGTAATTTTTCTGAAGCATGGAAGAATGAAAATGTTGCCATTTATTTTAGAAATAGTTTATTTATGACAGCGGTATCTGTGTTTTTTATCATACTTTTATCTGCATTAGCTTCATATGCCCTTACAAGATTAAAATTTGTTGGCAGGATAAATATTTTAATATTGTTTGTTAGCGGATTATTTGTGCCGTCAGCACTGTTATTACTGCCTTTATTTATATTGCTCAATCAGATACATCTTTTAGGGTCCCTCTTAGGTCTTATTTTGGTTTATATAGCATATTCTTTTTGTTTTACTATTTTTGTCCTTGTACCGTTTTTTAATATGATACCCAGAGAACTGGAGGAAGCCGCATTTATAGATGGAGCGACGCACTTTCAAGTTTTTTGGAGAATAATTATACCCTTAGCTAGACCTGGGCTGATATTAGCTACAATTTTTAATATATTTGGCATTTGGAATGAGTTAATACTTGCATGGACATTAATCAGTGAGGATAGCAGAAAAACATTACCCGTAGGATTGGCCAATATACTGGTAAGGCAAAACTATTCTGCCAATTATGGAATATTATTTGCAGCTGTAACCATAGCGATAGCACCTATAGTTATTTTGTATATTGTATTCCAGCGCAGACTTATAGGTGGCCTGATGGCAGGAGCATTAAAGGAATAAAATAAATTGTCATACAGATCATTATGAAATATAAAAGTTATATATTGAGAAAACAGCAGAATTGTCAAATAAAGATGGGTTAAGATTTGTAATGGTTACAAAAACTTTAATTATAGATTCAATAAAACATAAACCGGTTGATAGAATTCCACTTATGTATAGGGGAGATCCATCAATAAATGAAAGCCTTATTAAGTATTTTGGGCTTGAAAATATTGAAAGTGACTGGGAGAAGTTAATAAAAAAAATGGGAGCAGATAATTTCTCAGATGGTGAGACACTTGGTGCTTTTACTACATATTTCCCAAAGTACATTGGCCCTGATTTCAATACAATATTTGAACCATGTTATTTCAATATATGGGGAATAAAGCCAGTTGAAATCTACTCAGGTGGAACAAGAGATATTGTCTTTTCAAAAAATCCACCCCTCTATGATAGTGACAGCATAAATGATTTAAATAACTACAGATATCCCAAGACAGAATGGTTTGATTTTAATACTTATAAAATAAATTCTGAGGCATTTGAATACAGGAGTGCTGATGAACAAAGAGAAATTCCGGTAACCGAATTTAAAAAATCTGATGCATACTTTTTATGCACAAACTGCAACAATTACATTTTCATGATATCAACATATATGAGAGGCACTGATAAGATGCTCATAGATCTTGTTTCAGATAAAAAATATGCAGAAATATTAATTGGAAACATAGGGGAATTCTGTCTGGAGTTTTGTAAAAAGAATCTGGAAAGCATCGGCAGGTATATAGACTTATATGGAATATGGGATGACTTTGCCATGCAGGATAGCTTAATGATTTCTCCGGAGATCTGGAGAACTTTCTATAAGCCCTGGTATAAAAAAATAATTGAAGAGGCAAAAAAATATGACTTACTTGTTTGTTTCCATGCCTGCGGCAACTGCACTGCAATAATACCTGACCTTATCCAAATGGGAGTGGATATACTAGATCCGGTTCAAGTATCTGCTAAAAACATGGAACTTATTAATTTAAAGAGGTTGTTTGGAAAAGATATCTGCTTTCATGGAGGAATTGATGTTCAGAAGTTTTTGCCATTTGCAACTCCCAGAGAAATAAAAGAAGAGGTGAAAAGGATAGAAGAATTATTTAATGGAGATGGGGGATTAATTCTTGGCCCTTCCCATTACATAACTGCAGATACTCCAATTGAGAATATATTGGCAATCTATAAGTAGATAAAAATGAAAAATGGAGATTTAAGATAAAAGTATTAAAAGGCAAAAGATGAAAGAAAAAATTATCAAATATATAGATAATAATAAAAAATGGCTGTTTGAGACGCTTTTGGAAATAATCTCAAAAGATACGATAAACAGATTAAATAGTGGTAATGAAAACAATGGCCAGGATTTGGTAGAAAATATCTTTAGAAAGATGAACCTTAAAATAGACAGGTTCTCACCGGATGAGGTTAAAGGTTTAAAGAAGCATCCGGCATATCTCGCAGGCAGGAATTATTCAAACAGAGATAATATTGTGGGTTACATTGGCAATAATAGTAAAAAAACAATTATATTCAGCAGTCATATTGATACTGTTCCAACGGAAAACTTAAACTGGACGAAGTCTGGTCCTCTTTCTCCTAAAATAATTGGCGATAAAATTTATGGGATAGGTGCTCTTGATATGAAAGGAGGGCTTGCGGCATCAATTTTTGCCCTAAAAACAATCATAGATCTTGGAATTGATATTGATGGAAGGGTAATTTTGGAAAGCGTTATAGATGAAGAATTTGGCGGAGCCAATGGTACGCTGGCATGTATTACAAGAGGATATGAAGGTGATTTTGCCATAATACCAGAGCCAACCGGGATGAATATTTGTCCCGTATGTATCAGTCAAAAATTATTTAGTATCGAAATAAGAGGCAAAGTGGGTGTAAAAATGGATAGCGGCTCTAATGAAAATGAGCCCGATAATCCCATTTTTTTAGCAAACAAATTAATAAATGCATTATTGGAATATGAGAATTATTTAAACTCATTAAAACACAATCATTTATTTTATAAAGATCAGGGAAAACCTATTTTTTTTATTGCATCAGGTATCAGGTCAGGAGTGATAGAAGAGGACCGACTTTGGACTACTCCGGATATCTTAAATTTGAATCTGGCAGTAAGGAATTATCCTGATGGCTGCGAAACAGAGGAATTATTTGATAAAAAGTTGTATGAATTCCTTTTCAGAGATACTTTATTGAATAAAAAAATCAAAGACGGAACTATTACTTTTAATAAACACTACAGATTTTTTCCTGGACCAAGATTTAATATAAATTCTAAAAAAAATAAACAGTATCTAAATATTTTGATAGAGAGTGGAAAAGATACTACGAACAAGGAATTAAAAATTTCCGGTGCCAATTTTGCAGGAGATTTATTCATGTTTAATAATTTTAGTTCTACACCTGCAGTCTTTTTTGGTCCAGGAGGTGGCAATGCACATACAGCAGATGAATTTGTATATGCAGACGATATTGTAAATCTTTCAAAAGTTTTTGCTTATTTTGTATGTAGAACTATTTGTTTGCAATAGAAAGGAATACCTAATTATGAATACAAGGGAAAGATTTTTAGAGATTATGAATTTCAACACTTCAATCAGAACAATGGATTGGGAGTTCTCTTATTGGAGCGGAGCTGTTACAAAATGGTATTCTGAAGGATTAAATAAAAAATATGGATTAAAACAGAAAATGCTGGAAGAAGGAGATCTTATAGTTGGTCCCGGTATGGTATGGCCACTGGGCAATTTTCCAAGAGATTATGATATAGCCAATCAGCTTAATCTTGATAAAGGCATTGAAACGATTGATTTTAACTATTTGTTCCAACCAAAATTTGAAGAAAAAGTTTTGAAAGATGCCGGTGATAAATTGCTGATACAGGATGAATCCGGCGTTAAAATGTGGAAGAAAAAAGATAATTCAACTCTGCCACATGTAATAGAAGGGCCTGTAAAAAATGACGTGGATTGGGAAAAAATTAAGGAGGAAAGATTAAAACCAATTTTTGATGCGCGAAAGCCCGCTAACTGGGAAGAAATAGTAAGAAGATATAAAAATCGTGATTTTTCTCTTTCGCTTTGTTTTTATCCTATTGGTTTTTTTGGTATTTTAAGACTGCTTTTTGGTACACCCCAGATATATTATGTTTATTACGATAATCCGAAACTAATTCATAGTATAAATTCGTATTTATGCGATTTATGGATAAACCTTTTCTCTGAAATATTAGTGGAAGTTGATGTTGATTGTGCCTGGTTCTGGGAAGATATGGCTGGAAGGCAGGGATCGTTGATTTCACCTAGTGCATTTAAAGAATTCATGAGTCCATATTATAAAAGAATTACGGATTTTCTTAAATCAAAGGGTATTAAACATTTTATAGTTGATACTGACGGTAATGTTAATGATTTAATACCTGTATTTGTTGAATGTGGAATTAGCGGAATGATGCCATTTGAAGTTCAGGCTGGCAATGATATCTTAGAAATCAGAAAAAAATATCCAAAATTTATTATATTGGGCGGTCTGGATAAAAGAGTACTGAACAATTCCAAAGAAATGATTGAAAAAGAGCTTAAGAATAAGCTTCCAATAATGTTAAATTCAGGAGGTTATATACCTGCTGCAGATCATGCAATTCTACCGGATACCAGCTGGGAGAATTATAAATTTTTTAGAAATAGAATAAAAGACTATATAGTAAAAGATAAATACCCAGGATAATTGTTAAATAAAAGATTTAAAATATGAAAGATTTTTAAATGGAATCGTCTATAAAAAATTTAAAAAATAAAATAGGGGCATCTTTAGCATGTGCCGATCAGTTAAATCTATCTAAAGAGATTGACCAATTAATAGAAGCAGGAATTGATTTTTTACATATAGATATAATGGATGGTATTTATGTAAATAATTATTGTTTCGGCACTCAATTATTTGATTATTTAAAAAGGTATAAGATATTGGAAATTGATGTCCATTTGATGGTAGTTGATCCATATTATAAAATTGATTTCTTTAAAAACATAAATTTTAAAAGATTATCTTTTCATATAGAAACTTGTAAAAATCCTATTCAGACTATTGATAAGATTAAGAAAAAAGGAATTGAATGCGGGATTGCTTTAAATGTATCAACCAGTCATAATATTTTAGAATATTTATATAATGATATAGATTATGTGATGATAATGGCAGTTGAAGCCGGATTTGCAGGTCAGGATTTTAGAGAATCTACGATTGATAAAGTTAGAATAATCAGGGAAGAATTTTCCAATAGAAAAATGAATAAAGATATATATGTAGATGGTCATATTGATTTTTATACAATCTCTAAGCTTTTTAAAGCAGGTGCGAATGTTTTTATTGGTGGGACAGCAGGCATTTTTAATGGTAAAAATAGTTATAGAGAAAATATATTAAGATTAAGGAATGCTTTTAATTAAAATATCATAGAGCAAATTATAGAATTTTTTAATGCATTAATTATATAAATTTTTTAAAATTTAAGTCTGAAGATATAAATTTGTAAGTATTGCAATCTATATTAACAATTAAAAATTTAAAATTTTAGGGGAGATAGAAAAAAAATTGTTAGATAAAGAAAGTTCGATACCACTTTATAAACAATTAAAGAACAAGATTTTGGAAGAAATCCAAGAGCTTAAAAGTGATTCTAAAATCAAATCAGAAAAAGAATATTCTGAAGAATTTAAAATAAGCCGTATAACCATCAGAAGGGCGATAGATGAATTAGTAAGAGAAA
>JAMDDL010000193.1 GCA_023488645.1 Actinomycetota bacterium
AATAAGTGCTTCCTTGCCACTTGCTGCTAAATCTGTAACAAAATTTTCTTTTATCAGAAAGTCTTTTATTAATTCTCTTATTTCAGCTTCATCATCAACAATTAATATCTTTTTCATAAATTTTAAATAATTGTCTCAATAACTAATTTTATGACAAAATCTGATATTGTAATTTAAATTATATTAATATTGAACTGCTTTTTCAGATTATTAAACAGGATTTATTGTATGCATTTCCTGATATATAATCAGAAAACTAATTCTCAGGTAACATTTTCTAAAAAAATTCTTACAGCAAAATATAATATGAAGAAAGTTTAGAACAAAATGTTTTATATTTAAAGAAAAAAGTTTGTGAAGCAGTAATATTGTAAAATTTCTTCTATTTTATAAACACTGTTTCCTAAGCCTGTTTTTCCATCCTAAACAATGCCCCCCTCGAGCTTATGCAGATTCAGCCTTGTTTTTTGCGTAACGCAGCCCATAGACAGATTTTTTATCGCCCCACCTAAGCTGCTTACTCCATGCCCTTTCATATGTGAAAACACCACAATCCCATCAGCATCCAGACATGGTCTGCTATCTGAATTTCCTTTAAACTTTTAAAATTCACGGGTTTGGGATAATAATATTATTTTACAAATAAATGCTAAATTTCTTAAGAAAATAAATCCTGAACTTCTTAAAAGACATTAACCTTTCAAACTGCAATTGCCCTAAATTTAAATGCAAAAGACATGCAATATGTATTGAGTGTATTGAATACCATACAAAACATAGAAGGCTCCCCTATTGTAAAAGAGAGTAAATATTGAAGCTTCCCGCAAGATTTTATTCATAACAGTGCAATTATTTACTCCTGGTGGATTCTCTTATTATTAATTCTGGAGGAATGATTTTCTTTATCGCTTTTTTAAAAACAGGTTCTGCTATTCTTTTTAAAAGCAATTTGCTTACTACATCGGCCATCTCAATAATAGGATAACGAACAGTAGTTAATCTGGGAATATATATCTCGCTTAGAGGTGTGCCATCATAACCTATAACTGATATGTCTTCCGGAACTTTCAAACCCAAGTCAGCCAAACCTCTTATCGCTCCGAAAGCATTAATATCGTTAAAAGTAAAAATTGCAGTTATTCTGGAATTTTCCTCTAAAAGTTTTTTAACAGCTTCAATCCCGGCATTAAAAGTAAAGCCGCCTCGAACAATATTGTTTGTATCAAAAAATAAACCTTGTTCTTCAAAAGCTTTTGCAAACCCTTTTTTTCTTTCTAAACTATGTGAATGATCACTAATTCTATCAATATAGCCAACATCCGTGTGACCAAGGCTTAGAAGATACTTTGCCGCATCATAACCACCTTTATAATTATCTACCAACACAGTATCCTCATTAATATCAGGTATCATACGATCTAAAATTATTATCGGTATTCCTATGTTCCTAAATTTTTCTAAATGCTTCCCATCCATAGTAGCAGGAACAATTATAACCCCATCCACCATCTTTGATCGTAAGGTATTTAAATGTTCCAGCTCTCTGCCAATATCATATGCCGAATTGCAGACAATAACATTGTAATTCTGGGAAAATAAGATATCTTCAATATTTTTTTCAACTCCTGAAAAAAGCATATTGGAACTGTCGGGGATAATTAAACCGATGGTGCTGGATTTCTTTCTCCTCAAGCTGCCGGCCAGTAAGTTTGGCTGATAGTCCAGTTCCATCATGGCTTTCACCACACGGTCTATTAGTTCATCACTGACGTGGCGCGTCTTGTTTATTACATGTGAAACTGTTGCTACGGAAACCTGGGCTTTTTTTGCTATATCCCTTATGTTAACTATTTTAATCACTCCATATGCTTATTTTATATTGCAAAAATATTTTTCTATATGTATGCCATTTAAAAATAGTTATATTATTTCTTTTTTTTTATTACTTTTTTTACAGCTTCCGCTATATGGGTAGAGCTCATTTGATACTTTTCTAAAAGTTCCTTATTGGTCCCGCATTCATTGAATACATCCTTAATCCCGATTCTTAACATAGGAGCACAAGCTTCTTCAACCAGAACTTCGGCTACCGCACTTCCCAGACCACCATAAATATTATGATTTTCACAGGTTACTATCGCTCCCGTCTCCATTGCACTTTTAATAACTGCTTCCCTGTCTATGGGCTTTATTGTAGACATATTTACCACTCTTACATTTATTCCATCTACTTTTAACTTTTCTGCTGCTATTAATGATTCGGAGGTCATTACCCCACAGGAAATTATTGCCGCATCATTTCCATCTTTTACGATTGCCGCTTTCCCTATTTCGAATTTATAGCTGCTGTCAAATATATCCGGCCATTCATCCCTTGTTTCTCTCATATAAACAGGCCCATAATAATTGGCAATTGTCTCCATGGCCTGATCCATTTCAATAACATCAGACGGGTCAATTACTATAATACCGGGTATTGCCCTCATTATAGCCATATCTTCTCCTGCCATATGAGTAGCACCTGTTCTCCCGTTAAAAAGACCGGTATAAGCTCCTATGATCTTTACATTTAATTTCGGATAAGCAATTGAAATTGAAATCTGATCAGCGGGTCTCTTAGTAACAAATACTGCAAATGAAGCAACAAAAGGGATTTTCCCGCAGCTTGCCAGTCCCGCTGCAACACCAATCATATTCTGCTCAGAAATGCCGCACTGAAAAAATCTATCCGGAAATTCTTGGGCAAAATATGCAACTTTAGTAGAACTGGCTAAGTCTGCATCTAGTACTACTATATTCTTGTTATTTCTGCCTAGCTCCAAAAGTGATTTACCAAATGCTTCCCTGAAAGCTGTCATTAATGTATTACCTCCTAAATTTTCTTTTAAAACTATCTTTTATTTTGCTGCTTGCGCTATTTTCTTATTTCAGCTATTGCAGCATTATATTCATCCTGCGTCGGAACACTCCCATGCCATTTGCAGGTATTTTGCATAAAAGAAACACCCTTACCCTTTATGGTATTTGCAATTATTATTGCCGGTTTTCCTTTTACCTCTTTTGCCTTATAAAGATTTTCTATAAACTGTTTAAAATCGTGACCGTCAACCTCTATTACTTCCCATCCAAAAGCTTTCCATTTATCTGCAACCGGAGCAATTCCCATGATTTCAGGTACGTTACCCATAAGCTGGACATTATTCAGATCAAGTATGGACGTTATATTATCTAATTTATAATGTGCGGCAAACAGGGCTGCTTCCCAGACCTGCCCTTCCTGTATTTCGCCGTCACCTAAAATCACAAATGTATGATAACCTTTTTTGTCTAATCTGGCTGCAAGTGCCATTCCTAAACCTATAGACAAACCCTGACCAAGAGCACCTGTTGAAGCTTCTATTCCCGGTACTTTTGTTTTATCGGGATGTACTTGAAGACTACTGTTAATCATCCCGAATGTCTTTAACTCCTCTTTTGAAAAGAATCCTTTTTGTGCAAGAGTTGAATATAATGCAGCAGCACAATGGCCTTTTGACACCACTAACCTGTCGCGATCGGGCCATCCGGGATTTTCGGGATCTACTTTTAAAACCTTAAAATAAAGCGCTACAAGAATATCAGTTACCGAAAGAGAACCGCCGATATGCCCTACTCCGGCTTCTTTAACCATAGTTAAAACACTGCAGCGTATATTTTTTGCTATATCTTCCAACCGCATTATCTCAATTTCATTAAATCTGTTTAAATTTTCCAATTACTCCCCCAATAATTTTATGCTAATTTCTTATTCATATATTAATCATTTAAATATTATTACTTGCTATTTCTTTAATCTGACATACCTTCCTGTAGGAACTATGGTTATCTTTAAGCTGCTGTTTTGAGAAATACTCTCATCCAGATATTCCTGAAGGTTTTCTATCTTTTTAAAACCCATTTTTTCAGTTGCTTCAATGCTAAAATCCGAATAAAGAAAAACTTGTGTTTTCGTTAAGATCTTGGATATTGCTACCGCTTTATGACCGCCCAGAACAAAATTTCTTTTAAGGTTACTGCTTATAAGTTCATAATCCCTGCAATTTGCCATCCATTCTTCGAATATATCTTCCCCAAATCCTTCAGAGCAGGAAGCTACTAAGATGATGGTTCCTTTTTCAGTTACTATTTCCTTGACATTTTCCAGAGCCTTTTGAGATTGATACAGGTTTATATCTTTCGGATAACCTCCCTGAGATGTTATTACTATGTCAGCAGGTTTTTTAACTTCTCTTTTATATATCAAGTCATATTTTTTTATGCCTTCAATGTATGCTTCATTATTTTTTCCGGCTACAGCGGCAATTATATTTTTTTTATCATCAAGTATTACATTGAATACAAAGCCAATTCCAGCAAGTTTACCTGCTTCCTCAATATCCTGCCTTACGGGATTATCATAAAAATTACCGGCTGCAGCATTTTCATCCAGCATCATTTTATGGTTAAACTGAATTGAATTTCTGGCACATATTCCAGGCATAACCGCTTTTGCCCCGCCGCTGTAACCGGCAAAATAATGATATTCAATATTGCCGGTGGCAATTAACAGATGGCAATCAAGTGCTCCTTTATATACTTCTACCGGAGTATCTGCTGCAGTATGTCCGATTAACTTGGTATTTGAGATGTCCGAATCTTCGACTTTTACATGTTCGTAAATATAATCTCCAACCAGTTTTCTTTTTTCATTATCGGTATGTCTTCGATGAATACCCAGACCCAGTATTATTTTTATATTTTGATTTTCTATGCCTGCCTTGTTTAATTCTTCTACCAGCAAGGGCAGGAATTTATAAGAAGGACAGGGCCTGGTTATATCGCTTGCAATAATAGCTGCACTCTTTTTATCCCGAGCTATCTCACACAACCTGGCTGATTTAACCGGACTTTCCAAAGCCTGCCTTATAATAACATTTTCATCAAGATTGTGGCTGTTGTTTTCTCCGCCATGAATAATATCCTGAATATTTTTATCCGGTATTTCTAATTCTATGCTTTCTTTTCCGTAAGGGATTTTTATGTTCATCATGCTCTATTTTTTACAATTTCTTTTGCCTTTTTTTCAATAAGAGTAAGATCAACTTTCCCGTATGTATTATTGGTCTCCAGCGCTGCTTTGGCCACACTTACCGCAACTGCAGGAAGTACTCTTTTGTCAAAAGGCTTGGGAATAATATAATCTTCTCTTAGGTCGTTACCCACAATTTCTGAAATAGCTTTAGCTGCAGCAAGTTTCATTTCCATATTTATTTCCTTCGCTTTAGCATCAAGAGCACCCCTGAATATGCCCGGGAATGCAAGCACGTTATTTACCTGGTTGCTGTAATCGCTTCTTCCGGTGGCTATGACTTTAACACCGTATTCTTTTGCAAGTTCCACTTTGATTTCAGGTTCCGGATTTGCAAGAGCAAAGATAACAGGGTTTTTCTTCATATTCTTAATCATTTCGGGAGTCAGAACATTTGCAGACGATACACCAATAAATATATCCGCATCTTCCAGTGCCAAAGAAAGATTCCCTTTTACATTTCCTGGATTTGTGGAATCCGCGAGCTTTTGTTTGGCAGCATTGAGGCCTTCCCTGCCTTTGTGGATTATTCCTTCTCTGTCACACATTATGATATTGTTTGCACCAATGTAATTCAATAACCCTGTCACGGAAGTACCCGCTGCTCCTGCTCCGTTTATTACTATTCTTATTTCAGCTATATCTTTGCCATAAAGTCTTAGGGCATTTAATAAACCGGCAAGAGTTACAATAGCAGTCCCATGCTGGTCGTCATGAAATATGAGCATTTTTGTTTCTTTTTTTAATCTGCTCTCAATTTCAAAACACCTGGGTGCTGCAATATCTTCCAAATTTATGCCTGAAAATGAGGGTTCCAGATATTTTACCGTATCAACTATTACGCCATCATCCTGACTGTCTAAACAAATTGGAAATGCGGATACTCCTCCAAATTGCTTGAACAGCACACACTTTCCCTCCATTACCGGCAATGCCGCTCTTGCACCAATGTTCCCAAGACCAAGCACAGCAGAACCGTCAGACACTACAGCAATCATATTTCCTCTTGCCGTATATGTATTTAAAGCTGCGGGATCTCTTGCAATTACCCGGCATGGTTCTGCAACACCAGGTGAATATGCTAGTGCCAGATCATGTTCATCATCGGTTCTTACAGTGCTTACAACATCAATCTTGCCCACAAATTTTTTATGCATTTCCAATGCTTCTTCATAAATATTCAAGTAATTTTCCTCTATTCTTTTTCTGTATTTAATAATTTGTTTTTAATATTTAGTTATAATGAGGGCTTTACATTTTTCCCTTAAAATCATAATTATTTTTTGAATCTTGCGGCTGATTTTTTAAGTGCAGCAACTACTGGAAGCTCCTCACCAGATAAAAATCTCACCATAGCTCCCCCGCCGGTACATACATAAGAAAAATCTTCTTTTAGCCCGTATTTGTTAACTGCAGAAATTGAATCTCCTCCTCCAATTACCGAGAAGTTCTGTGATTTGGCAATATGCGTTAGAAGTTCTCTGGTTCCTGCTTCGGTTTCCGGTTTCTCAAATACACCTGCCGGTCCATTTGTAAATACTGTTGCAGCTTTGGATATTTCTTTTTTATACAGGTCAATAGTTTTGCTTCCGATATCTAATATGGGTAATTCCGAAGGTAGTTTATCAATACCAAATTCGATACGACCATTATTCGAAGAGGCAAAATCCACAGGTATTAGTATCTTATCTTCATATTTCGATAAAATTTCTTTGGCAATATCAAGAAACTTATCCAATTTTTTATCATAAACCACCTTTTTAGATGCTTCCCCTATATCCATATTCTTAGCTAACATAAATAAATGTGCCAGAAGACCGGCAGTTAATATTTTGTCGGCAATCCCATCACCTAAAACTTTAGGCATCATATCAAAAGCATCTTCTATTTTTGCACCGCCTAAAAGAAATACTTCGGGATGTTTAGGGGAATTAATAATTTTTGATAAAACTTCATATTCTCTCTCAAAAAGCCTGCCCATGGCAGAAGGAAGAAGTTCTTCAAAACCAACCAATGTAGGCTGGCCCCTGTGAGCTGCTGCAAAAGCATCGCATACATATATTTGCCCTAGCGGAGCCAATTTTCTGACTACTATTGTCTCGGCCTGCTGCTGCGGGGTTAACTTTAATTTAGTTTCAAATAAAGTCATTTCCTCTGCCATATATCTGACATTATCCAGAAGCAGTATCTGGCCATCTGTAAGATTTTTTATTGCCTGCCTTGCTGCAGGACCGCACACATCATCAATAAAATCAACTTTCTTTCCAAGAAGGTCAGATAGTACACCGGCATGAATCTCGGTGGAAATAAAATTATGATATTCAAGGTCTCCTCCCTGATGAGCTAGAATAGTAAGCCTTGCTCCTTTTTGGGACAATTCCGTTATTGTCGGTATAGCTGCTTTTATTCTTTCGGTATCACTAAGCTTTTGACTTTCTTTATTGTAAGGAGAATTTAGGTCAAATCTGGCCAGTACAACTTTCGATTTAAAATTAAAATCATCTAAAGTATTTATTTGGTATTTCATATAGGTTTACTCCATGCCCAAATATTTATTAGTTAGCTTAACAGCTTCTTTTCCATCAGTTTGAAGAGACAGACTAGCCCTAATGCCATCAATTGTTTCAGGTATTACTACAGATTCTTGCGGAATACTTATTGTAAAGAACAGGTTGTCGCCACTTAAGGCAACCATTTCTCTAAATAGCCCTATCTCATACATGTCAGCTCTTTTGTTTCCCTTATCTCTTGCATATTTAAATAGTGCTGTATTTGAATTAAAGCCCTTAGCTATATCAACAACTTTTATCCTTGGGTGGGCTTCAAATAAGGAAATAGCTTCATCTACAGATATTTTTTTCTTAGGGGTCGCAAGTATGGTAATTATATGACCGTGAGTTGTGGGAACATGAATAAGGGCTCCTGTTGCTTCTATATGGGGCATTATTAACATCAGATCTTTCGCCTGATGGTTTGGTACTTTTTCAACTTGCGCCACATCAACAAGACCTCTATGGGTATCACCCGGATCCGCAACTCTACGTATTATTGTAACAACAACTCTTTCTACTCCAACTGCCTTGTCAATACAATCAACTGCTCTTATAAAACCCGTAGTATTACAGGAGGTTAGTTTTAGATAATCTTTTCCAACACCTTTTGGATAATTTGCATACCCATGAAAGAATACATCGGCTACTTCATTTTTCTCTCCGCCCTGAAATATTGCTTTAACACCTTTTGCCTTATATATTTCCTTGTTTTTAATACCTACTCCGCCGGGCGCAGCATCAAGCATTATATCTACCCTGGACAGCAGATCATCAAAATTACCTTTTACAGGTATTTTTTCTGCCTCGAAGAAAGCTTTCATTGAATCATCGACAACATATAGATCATAAGGCTTGGGACTGTCATAAAGTGCTCTTATTGACAGAGTCGGTGCAACATCAACAACTCCAACGAGTTCCATATCATCCTGTTTAACAATACCGTCAGCCAGACGCTGTCCTATAACACCATATCCTGCTACTCCTACTTTTATCTTTTTCATCTTTCACTCCTTTTATCTAAAATATTTTTTTATTTCAACAGTATATTTTTCACTTGTCGGCCTAGAAAAATAAAAAAATTTAGAAATTTTCAATTTGATTTAAATGTTTACGTAAACGATTAAATATTATATTAAAAAGTTCTTGCTGTCAAATTTAAAATTTAATTTCATGCTAAAAGAATATTAAAAATACAGGATTTATATGTGAAACAGATGTGAATTAAAAAAATAAAATAAATTAATAATCTTAAAGATTTTTTATTCTTTAACCTTTGCCGTAGAGTCTCTTACAACAAGACGAAGGGGTAGTACTTTCTTTTCAAAGTCTTTTATTTTTTCAGGATTGTTTATTTTTTTTAACAGCATCTTCACAGCATATTCCGCTATTTTATACTTCGGAAAGTGGATAGTTGTCAGTCTCGGACGTATGAACGAACATATTTCTATATCGTCAAAACCAACTACGGAAATATCATCAGGCACTTTTAAGCCATGATCAGTGATAGTTTCCATAGCTCCTATAGCCGTTATGTCATTAAAAGCCATTAAAGCAGTTAAAGGATGATTTCTTCTTAGAAGTTTTTCCATTGTTTCATATCCGTCTTTATAACCAAAACCGTTGCTTTGGATAATAATATCATCATCAACTTCCATATTATGATCCTTTAAAGCTTGCTTAAAACCATTTAATCTTTCTAAACTGTGTGGAAGAACTATCGGTCTATCTATGTACCCTATATTCTTGTGACCAAGGTCTATTAAATGAACTGCCGCATCATAAGCGCCTTTAAAATTATCAACTAAAACAAAACCTGTTTTAAATTTTGGTATTATATGATGCAGAACTATTACAGGCAGCATATTTTCCACTAATTGATTTAAATGATCTGGAATAGTAGTTGTTGGCAAAATAATTATTCCATCTACGCTCTTTGATCTTAAGACATTAATATATCTCAATTCGTTTTCAAGACTATAGGAAGAATTACACAACATTACGGTATAATTTAAATCCGAACTAACTTGCTCTATTGATCTTGATATTGCAGCAAAAAGCGGATTAGAATTATCCGGGACGATTAAACCAATCGTCTTTGTTTTACGTGACCTCAGACTTCCTGCCATTACATTTGGGTGATAATCCAAATCTTCTATTGCTTTATTTACTCTGCCACGCAATTCTTCACTGACAAACCTAGTATTATTTAGAACATGCGATACAGTTGCTACAGAAACTCCAGCATATTTTGCTATGTCTTTTATATTTGTTATAAGAACACCCGACCTTTTATTTTAATTAGTGTCTGTTTGATAATTAATCATAAATATATTAAAAATAACGACAATTTAATTAAAAAATTATAGATATCAATAAACCTCCCTTTAAAACTATCAAATAATAACAGAGTATAAATATTTTATTCTGCAATAAATAATTAAAAAACTTTCATTTATTATAAACTTAATGTTAAATTCAAAAAAATCAACTTACCAAATTAAGGAAAATAATAAATCAAGAGAATAAAATATACAAATTCCATTTTAATTCAAAGATATGATCTCTCCAAGTATTTCTTTAAAAGATTACGC
>JAMDDL010000059.1 GCA_023488645.1 Actinomycetota bacterium
CATTCAGGACACATTAAAAAATCAGCCATTGTTGTATTTTGCCTGTCATAAGGAAGTTTTTTAATTATGGTAAATCTGGGACCGCAATTCGTACAGTTTGTAAAAGCATAATTAAATCTTCTTTTATTTTTATTGTTGTTAATATCCCTGACGCATTTACTGCATGTTGCAAGATCAGGAGAAACAAGCTGAAATTTTTCTTCAGAAGGTTTGCTTTTTATTATTTTAAAATCATTAAAAGGCAGATTTGCTATTTTTCTTACCTTAATATCTTCTATTACGGCAGGCTCAGGTTTTTGTGATTTTATTTTTAATATAAAATCATTGACTTCATTTTCATCGGCTGAATTTATCCTAATAATTACTCCTGATGTTGTATTGCAAACATCACCGTGCAATTTGGAATTTGAAGCTAATTTATATATGAAAGGTCTAAATCCCACACCTTGAACTATTCCTGTTATTTCAATCTGAAATGTTTTTGAAATCATTAAATTTTATATAAGTTTTTAAATAATTTTTAAAGACAATCATGTTATTATACCATGTGATGAAAATCAACTTTAAATATTTTAGAATAATCTTAAAGTTAATCTTAAAGTTAAATTTGCTAAACTTAGATTATAAAAGTTATAATATTTAAAAAATTAAATAAATTGATATTCAGAATAAATGAACAATCCTATTTTAAACTCACCATACTCAGAGCCTTTAAGACACTTTAAGTCTGATGAGAAAGGCATTACAGATGAAATCCTTGACTTCAGAAGACCCAGCAGCTATTACATTCCTGTTCCTAAGGCAAAAACGGCACAGCAACAGTTTAACCTGAATATTTCCGAAGGTGCTTACGGAAGTGAACTTCAGAAAGAAAATGAATTTATAAATAAGGTCAGAGATTATGTCAAAGAATGGCGGATGTCAGGCTGGCCGGGACTAACCAGGATATCAAGAGATTTGCTCTCTTACTGGAATGATGAAAACAGGGAAAATAAACTGTTTTTCTGCCAGATTGAAGCTCTTGAAACATTTATGTATTTGAATGAAGTTGCAGAAAAATCAGGCCAAAACTGGATAATTAATGATATCAAGAAAGCAAATACGGGTGCCAATCCGGGCTTATTCAGAATTGCATTTAAAATGGCAACCGGAACAGGCAAAACAGTAGTAATGTCTATGATTATAGCCTATCAAACACTAAATAAAATTAGATACCCTCAAGACACAAAATTTACTGATGCTTTTGTCATTATTACACCGGGAATCACTATAAAAGACCGATTAAATGTTCTTAAACCTCAAGAATATAGAAATTATTACAAGGAAAGAGATATAGTTTCATCTCCTGATCTGGAATTATTGCAGCAGGCAAACATATTTATAACCAATTTTCATCAATTGGAATTAAGGCAAAACCAGAGATTTCAAGTAAGTTCAATTATGAAGGCTGCTGGTTTGATAAAAGATGAAGTTGTTAAGGAATCTCCCAATACCATGATCAATAGATTATTTAAGGGAATTCTTAATAAACCCAGAATCCTGGTTATAAATGATGAAGCTCATCATTGCTATCGTGAA
This sequence comes from Actinomycetota bacterium, assembly GCA_023488645.1. GTDB lineage: Bacteria > Actinomycetota > Humimicrobiia > Humimicrobiales > Humimicrobiaceae > JAMDDL01. The sequence goes on from JAMDDL010000059.1 coordinate 1,579, forward strand.
AAACCACAAGACAGCAGATTAATCGATGAAGAGAAATTAACAGGTGAAAACAGGAAAGAAGCAGATGAAAATTCTAAGGCAGCCCGCGTATGGATTAACGGACTTGATGCATTATCGAAAAAAATTGCTGTTAATGGCATAATAGATCTTTCCGCAACTCCTTATTTTTTAAGCGGTTCAGGATATAAGGAGGGCACGCTTTTCCCATGGGTTGTGTATGATTTTTCATTACTTGATGCTCTTGAGTGCGGCATAGTAAAAATACCCCGTCTTCCTGTAGAATCAGACAATATCTCAAGGGATGATGTACCTGAATTCAGGAATTTGTGGTTTCACATTAGGGAAAATCTGCCAAAAAAGGGATTGAGAACAGGAAACTACGATCTATCTGTGGTAGATTTAACTAAAACTCTGCAGGAAGCACTCTACTCACTTTATGGAAGCTATGAGAAATATTACCTCGAATATGAAAAATTGAGGAAAGAAAATACTGCTGTAATGCCCCCTGTGATGATAGTTGTTTGCAATAATACTGCAGTCTCGGAACTTGTGTATAGATGGATAGCCGGATATGAGAGAGAACTTTCCGCTGGTGGTAAAAGAATTGAAAAGGGAAATTTGGAAATTTTCAGAAATGAGGATGGTATAAGATTTTATGATCGTCCAAATACACTTTTAATTGACAGTGCCCAGATTGAAAGTGGAGAAAAAATAAGCGATGAATTTAAAAAGGTATTTAAAAAAGAAATTGAAGATTTTCGTAAAGAATACAGACGAAGATTTCAGGGCAGAGATGAACCGTCAGATGAAGAATTGCTCAGAGAAGTAATGAATACGGTAGGCAAACCAGAAAAACTTGGCGAAAATATTAAATGTGTTGTTTCAGTATCGATGCTTACAGAAGGTTGGGATACAAATACTGTAACACATATTCTTGGAATACGCGCATTTTCCACGCAGCTTCTATGCGAACAGGTAGTAGGTAGAGCCTTGCGTCGAGTGGATTACAATGTAGATGAGTCAACAGGTCTAATGAACCCCGAATATGCAGAAGTATATGGAGTGCCCTTTAATTTTCTTAGGGTCGAAGGCAATGCTGCACCTCAAGTCCCCAAAATAGTCCATCGTGTTTATGCACTGCAGGACCGAAAGCAGTACGAGATTACTTTTCCCCGAGTTGAAGGATATAGGTATGAACTAGACGAATCTAAGCTGGCTTCTCATTTTACTAAAGATTCATTTACTATAATTGAAAATGAGCCTACAGAGGTTATTTCAAGAGGAGTAATAGGAGAAGAAACTATCGATACCCTTGAAAAGATAAAAGAACGCCGTGAAGGTGAAGTAATTGCATTACTGACCAGTGAAATTTTAAGGCGTTATTATACAGATAGTGAAGGCAATAAAAAATACTGGTTATTTCCACAAATAAAAAAGATAGTCCAGGATTATGTAAAGAATCATGTGGAACTAAAAGATAGGATGGTAATAGGTTATTTATCAATTGGAGAATATTTTACAGGTGCATGTTCTAAAATCCAGCAGGCTATTGTCGACGAGAGCCTTTTAAGCCAAAACAGGAAAAAACTTTTCCCAATACTTGCTCAATTTGACATGGTTGGCTCAACACGATACGTGGATTTTCTTACTACTAAAGAGGTCAGGGAAACAATAAAAAGCCATATAAATTATGTAGTAGCTGATACGGAGGAGTGGGAGCAGGGAGTTGCAAAAAAACTTGAACAGATGACTGAAGTTATTTCATATGTCAAAAACCAGAATTTGGGTTTCTATATTCCATATGAGTACCGGGGGATATCCCACCAGTATTTACCGGATTTTATTACAAGAATTGAAATGTCTGACAAATCAATATTAAATCTTATAATTGAAGTAACAGGTAAAAGGGATGATAAAAAAGCAATTAAGGTAAATACAGCAAGAGAAATGTGGATTCCAGCTATTAATAATATATCCAGATTTGGAAAATGGGCATTTATGGAGATTTCTGATATTTATGATACGCAAAATCTGATTCGTGCAGGAATTGAAAGTGGTTTTGATAAATTAACAGGGGATTAATTATGGCAGTAAAAAGAAAAAAACAAGTAGTAACAGATGCAGCTCCGGTGGCATCTTATAAGTTTGAAGATAAAAGAAAAAGAATACCCACACAGGAAGAGTCTGAAAAGCTGTCTGCTTCAGAAAAACAACCTGTAAAGAAAAAATACGATTATGACCCATCACTTGACCCTCAGCTTGTCTGGTCAGGAAAGAAAGAAGCAGGGAGTGAATTTGAAGTTGCAACTGTACCTGTTTATGTTCAGGAAAAAATAGCTCCAGAAGCAATAATTGCACGATTAAAGGCTGGTGTCAGTGATAGTTCTCAGATGCTGCTTTTTGGTGAAACTGCACAAGAGCAGTTTGGAAAAGCTATAGAGTTTTATAAACATGAGGATAACTGGCAGAACAGGATGATACTTGGTGACAGCCTGCTTGTAATGAACAGCTTGCTTGATAAAGAAGGTATGAGAGGCAAAATCCAGATAATCTATATTGATCCTCCTTATGGAATAAAGTTTGGTTCAAACTGGCAGGTTTCTACTCGTAAAAGGGATGTAAAAGACAATAAAATCGATGACTTCATTCGCCAACCTGAGCAGATCAAGGCATTCAGGGATACTTGGGAGTTAGGAATTCATTCATATCTGTCGTATTTAAGAGATAGATTAATTTTAGCAAGAGAACTTTTAACTGAAAGTGGTTCATGTTTCGTTCAGATAAATGATGAAAATGTTCATTTGGTGCGAAATATCATGGACGAAGTTTTTGGAAGTGATAATTTTATTAATCAATTAGGCTTCAGAACTGCTATGACAAAACCAACTGATCGCCTTAATAACATTTTTGACTATATTTTATGGTATGCAAAACATGAGATTAATTTAAAATATAGACCTTTATATGTTAAAAGAGAATATAAAGATGAGAATGAAATTGTTGGAACACAACAAATAGAAGCAAGTGTACCTCAGGCGATTTATAGTTTTAATTATAAAGGTAAATTATATAATCCTAAAAATGGTTGGAGAGTTTCTGAAAAAAGCTTAAAAAAACTAGCTGAATTAAATAGATTATATACTTCAGGGACGTTACGTTTTATTAGGTATACTAAAGATTTTCCATATATTCAATATGATAATATTTGGAATACCCAATTGTCTGAACAGAATAAAAGTTATGTAGTTCAAACAAGTATTGAAGTAATTAAGCGTTGTGTTCTTATGACAACCGATCCAGGTGATCTTGTGCTTGATCCTACATGTGGTTCTGGCACAACTGCTTATGTTGCCGAACAATGGGGAAGAAGGTGGATTACAATTGATACTTCACGGGTTGCGCTTGCACTGGCACGAACTCGACTTATGACAGCAAAATATTCTTATTATAAACTTAAAGAACAGGATAGTATCAATGCCGGCTTTGAATATAAGACTGTTCCTCATGTAACATTAAAATCACTTGCAAATGATGAAGAACCTGAGCAGGAAATATTATATGACCAGCCTTTGGAGGATAAAAATATTATAAGAGTAACAGGGCCTTTTACAGTTGAATCTCTTTCACCTCATCGTATTTCTGATGCACAGGAAATGATTTCATCTGAGAGATTTGTAGATACAGTAATTGAGAATATGCTAAGAGCAGGAGTGCAAACCGGGGGAAAAGATGCAAGAGTTGAATTTTTAAATCTAGATATAATCCCAAGCGGTCCTGAAGTTCAGGCAGTTGGGGAATATAAAACAAAAGAAGGTCCCAAAAAAGTTGCAGTTGCCATTGGACCTGAGTTTGGAAGCCTGGATGATGATTTCATTATTGATGCATCAAATGTTGCAAAAAAGTTTGCAGAGTTATTAATTGTAGCTGCAACCTCATTTGATGCTTCAGCGATTTCAGTTCCTGCTGAGATTGATGGTTTAAAAATAATGAGAGTGAAAATAAACCCCGACCTTTCAATGGGAGACTTGCTTAAGAAAACAGGGTCAGGAAACCTGTTTATTGCTTTCGGAGAGCCTGAACTTAAAGTAAAAGAAACCAAAAAAGGAATAGTTGTTGAAATACTGGGAGTTGATGTATATGACCCTGTAAAGGCAGAAATCCGCTCAAGCGGTTCAGGAAATCTGGAATATGATATTGCTGCCTGGTTTATAGATACGAATTACAATGGTGAAGCATTTTTTGTTACCCATGCATATTTTCTTGGAAATGATAAACCCTATAAAAAATTAAGAAAAGCACTTAAAGCTAACATCGATGAATCTATATGGGAAGAATTATATTCAACTGTATCTCGACCCTTTCAAAAGCCACAGACAGGAAAAATTGCAGTAAAAGTTATCAATCATTTTGGCGACGAAGTAATGAAAGTTATTGAAATCAGGTAACTTTAAAACTAATGGGTACGGATTTTATTAAACGGAAAAATTCATGATATCTGCAATAAAAAATACTTCACTCGGAGCAATCCGCTAAAACTATCCACTTAAGGAAGTGTGAACTTCACACGTGTCATTAAGCGGACTGCTCCGAATGAAGTATCATTAAAACATATATCATATTTTGCAAAACAAGTAAATACATTTCTAATTGAAATTTCATTGTAGGAATTCAAAAATAGTTAAATGTTATAAAAAATAATCTAATTTTAACAAAAATATGAGTTTATTTTTTAAACTTACAGGAAACTAAAGATAAAAATAAAGATTAGGCAATATTAAATAGTAAAATAATTCTCTGGGCAAAATTTGGAGATGGCAAAATAAAAGGATCTTAAAATGGATGGCTTAATCTTTCAGTCCAAGTCTTTTTTAGCTTCATCAAGACCTATTCTAAGAAATATTTTACATGGAGCTCTTACGATAAGTATATATTCTTCCACATTAAATATTACAAAATAGTTTTCTGAAAGTACAATAAGTTTATAAATATTGCTCATATCCTTATCTATTATTCCTCTTATCCCTCTGTTGGTAAGTTTTTTTCCAAGTTCTGTTTGAAAGCTGGCATTAAGTAAATACATAATAGTGTTAAGTATTGTGTGTGTTGTGATTGTAGCTTTTTTATTCATGGGAATTTTTGCAAGATTTAAGCCTTGTTTAAGTTTTCTAAAGAGGCTGTTTTTAATAAGGGTTCTATGCAGTAATTTATTTATATATCATTTTTAACGGACTATCTTTTTTGACAAGAGCGATTTTTTATCAAGGTTGTTGTAAATCCAATCATAGATAGAAATTAATTAAATGCCATATTTTTTAGTAGTCCATTTAAAATATTTTTTATAAAGTTCTTTGAAAGAAAAATTTTAGCAGGATAAATTTTTGTCATGAAATTTTATAATTATCTTATTATTTTGTTGAGAATTAAATTATTACAAATAATTTTTATATTTTTTAAAAATCTTTAATTATTTTTTTTAATTCATTCCATTTAATATTAGAAATATTACCTTTTATAAAATAAACCAAATTATTTTTATATTTTGTATTTCCTAAAATGCTTGATATTTTTTCTTTATAGTCTTTTAGATCCACAACTATAATTTTTATATCTTTACAAACTTGATAAAATATTCTTAACCTATTATTAATACCAAAATCATTAAATCCGTATCCTAGAATAAATAAATATTTAACACTTCTTAAAACATACTGAAACCAAAAATAAAGCTCTGAAAATACTCTGTCTGCAACATATGAAAATATTTTATTATCCGTTCCTATTAACATTTGAGGATTTCCCATTGGCCATTGAAATTCACCATCCGGATCTTTACTATGATAAAAGTCTGATTTACTACCTATATCTCCAAAGAGAATATCATTATTTTTTTTATTGGGTATAAAATAAAACCAGCTTATACTACCATGAAGTTTATATAACTTAACTTTATATTGCATAGAAAATAAATTTCTATCCCAATATTTAACTTCATTTATTTCTTTCCCAAATCCATTTGTATATTCATTGTTATTTTTAAAAATTTCCTCAATTACTATATCATGATTCAAACTGAAAATATGTATATTATCAATATCCTTATCATTGTAAGCATCTTTAAAAAAGGATACTCCTTCATAATCCTTAGGTTTAATTAATAAATTAATTCTTACCATATCTTCAATATATTGAACAACCTTAATAAGTACTTCACTTAATCCATATTTGAAATTATTTAATGATGACCCTAAATATTTTTTTAATTTTTTTATAGATTCTAAGATTAAAACATTTTTTTCTTTACCAAATGAAAAATCATTTAATAATGAGCCAAAATAGAAAAGATCTTCATAATTATAGCCTGTATTTATATATTGATAATTATTTGAGTCCTCTATCTCTTCTACGATGAATTGTAAAATTTTATTTATTATTTCATTATATTCTGACTCTTCTGGAATATTTAAATTGGGTTTCCCGGTATAAAAATGTGAATCGGAGAAAAAAGGACATCTTTAAGAGGAAATATATTATCAGTAATTTTTTGCGTATCTGGCAAACCAAGAGTTATAGAAGTACCTGATCCAATTAAAAATGCAATTTCCATTTATATTAAATTCAAAATTTTTATTGAAGAGAAATTTAATTATATTTTTCTTTTTATAAATGTAACACTTAACTAAAATCCAAATTATCTAAAATCTTATCAATTTTTTTCTTCTCATTTTCTAATGCTTCTCTTGTTTTTTGTTTGATTTCTTTTTCCATTAAAAATTTTTATATTTTTCATTTGAATTTTACTTATTCCTTTAAATCCCTTAAATGAAATTGCTTTATCCCTTCCAATCCACATTCTAACAATATATATTTCCCCTCGATATGTACTTCCCTCCACATTGAGTGTCTTGGAAATTTTCTTTCATTATTGAAAATTTGAGACCATTCAAATGTAATCTTCTGATAATTCTAAACATACATAATATAATTCTGTATCTTATGAAACTCTTCTTGTTTTATTTTTTGCTATATCTATTATTTTTATTTCTTCAATTTTTTTCATATTTGCATACAATTAAAATATAATATTTCGAATATACATATAATTAAATTTTTTTTATTATACATTAATTTAAATTTATATTAAAATTTCAAATAATATGATAACTAATCTTGAAATAATAATAGAAAAAAAATTTGAAAAATTATTTACACTTGCTGATGAAATAATTCAAAAAGTAGGCTGGGAACGTGAATCTAATACGTTACATGCTGATCCAAATCCTTTAGATTATAACGCATGGAAAGTTGAGGCAATAAACTTAATTTTGAAAGTTTCTGGTAAGAATAGTGAGCATTATAATGAATTTAATAAAATAAATAATGAGCTTAAAAATGATATTCCTTATAGAAATTTCCCAAAATATTATGGAGTACTAAAAGGTTTATACAATGATTTTAAAGAAGGTTTATTAACAGATATTAGAAATAAAATCAGAGCAGAATTAGTAGATGATTATTTAGAACAAGCTAAGATTTTATTTGATGATGGTTATTTTTGTGCAGCAGCTTCGCTTACAGGTGCAGTACTTGAGGATACTTTAAGAAAATTATGTGATAAAAATTCCCTTAAATATCCTGTTAAAACTAAAATAGATATTCTTAATATGGAACTAGCAAAAAATGACATATATGACAAGCTAACACAAAAAATGATTACAGCATATGCTGACATTAGAAATAATGCAGATCATGGTAATTTTAAATCTGTGAAAAAAGATGATGTTGAGGGTATGATAAATGGACTTTTCGATTTGTTAATAATTATTTAGTTTAAATTATTATTGATTTATCTTTTTTTATAAAACTCTAAAAAATCACAATACCGAAAATCCACCAAATGAGGAAAAATGGTCGTTTTTGTCATGCACACTTTAGCTGGGGATATTTGAACACATTTAGAACTAAATATTGTTTAGATATTATTAATCTGATCCCTCAAATCAATATAATTAAAGAGAATCTTACAATAGCTAGTTGAATAGGAAAATCTGATAATTTTCTACATGATTTTATTCCTACTGCTATCTTGTTCATTGATGATGTTCCAAGTAGAATCAACGGAAAAGCAATCTGACTATTTTTTAATTTAAAAAATTTTATTAAATAATAAAAATTACTGTTATTTTATATTTCTTCATTTTGTTGTTTGAGTGGATGAAGAAGTATTTTTCTGTTGAAGATCGCCGCCATCTATAAAAATAAGAGTTCCAAGTGTTGTGACATTATTAAAATCAAATTGTTTTGAAGATGAAATAACAAGCTCTGTTGATTCCTGATTATCAGTGTCCATGATTGAGACCGTAAACCCCATTACAAGTTCATCAGAAGGACTGACATCTGGCATATTATACCATGGAATACTGCATTCAATAATGTAGCCCCCGGAATATTTGTTAGATGCTATTACTGCTCCTTTCAGGGGAGCATTTGAAGGCCATCTTGCAAATGATTCCGTACTGCTGTTGCTGTTATTGCCTGCAGAAAATTCAAACTGATAGTCGTCTCCGTTTAAAAAAGGTATGTTAAAATCATTTTCAAGCTGACTATCTATCACTAATGTAATATTATCTCCTTTATTAATC
>JAMDDL010000090.1 GCA_023488645.1 Actinomycetota bacterium
AATATCCTGCTAAATTAATTGGTGCAGATAAAAATACTGACATTGCTGTAGTAAAAATTGAAGCAAATAATTTAAAGCCTGCAAATTTCACTACAATTAAAAATATTAAAGTAGGTCAACTTGCAATTGCACTTGGAAGTCCCTTTGGATTACAGGAAACTGTAACTCAGGGTGTAGTAAGTGCTATAGGAAGAGATGTTGCTGTTTCAGCTGATTCTTTACCTATGGTAGATTTAATCCAAACTGATGCAGCAATAAATCCTGGTAATAGCGGAGGACCACTTGTAAATTCTTCCGGTCAGGTTATGGGTATAAACACAATGATTTTTTCAACATCAGGAACAAATGCAGGTATTGGTTTTGCTATACCAAGTGATACTGCATTAAATATTGCAAATCAAATAATGAAATATGGAAAAGCAAGAATTCCTTTTATAGGGATACAAATGGGTGCTAATACTACAAATGTAAAGGGGGTTTATGTTAAATCAGTTGTAGCAGGCGAGCCAGCTGAAAAAGCAGGAATAAAACAAGGAGATATAATAATTGAATTTGATAATGAAAAAATTGAAACACCTTATCAGTTATTAGCAGGAATTTTAAGACATAATGTTGGAGACAATGTTAATATAAAAGTTTCACGAAATGGTAAAATTCTTGATTTTAATTTAACGCTTGCTGAATCGAAATAAATTTATTAAACATAAATTATATTTTTTAAAAAAAATAAAAAATAATATATAAATATATAAAATATTATCTGAAACTGAAGCAGTAAAACTGCAGCAGCAATTATTTAAATCTGAAAAATATTAATAAATAACAACAGCCTGAATAAGCTAATGCTAACAATTCAGGCTGTTTTATGTATTTATAAATCTATATATAAAAAACTTATAACTACTGAAATTAACTGATAAAATTTCTAATGTTTTTTAAGAATTTTATTTTAAAATGAAATTTTATATATATATTTTTACTTAGAATCTTATTTACTTAGTTACTTACTCAATTCCTTTTCCACTTCTTTTTTGCCGGCTTCAAGCTCTGATACCTGCTGGTTATCAAATTTTAAAAGTAAAGCCTGAAATTCACCAACATGTGTTTTTTCTTCTTTTGCAATATCAAGAATAACTTTTTTTATATCCTTATTTTCTGTATAATCTGCGAGCTGTTCATAAAGATTAATTGCATCAAGCTCAGCAATAATTCCTGCACGCAATATTTCCTTGTCAATATTTTCTTTTTTTACTTTACTCAAATCAATTGGAATGTCTGACATCATAATTATTTCTCCTTTGTTTAATTTTTATTAATGCTAAATTAATTTGTTATTTCATTTATTATTTATGTAAAGTGCTATTATTAATAATACTTTTAATTCAAGATAAAATAAACAATATAAAATAGAAATTATTATTTTTAAATCATTTTTAAAATCATTTTTAAATTAATAAATTTAAATTTAACTCACAAGGATTAACAGGAAAAGATATATTTCAAATAAGCGTAATATATTGCCGCATAATTTTAAAAATTTTATTTTTATTTTTTGAAATTAATAATTTTTACTTTATAATTGTTTTCAATTATTAAATTATTAAATTATTAAATAAATAAATAAATAAATAAACAAATAATATTATGGATAATCATATTTTAGAAATAAAAAATAGAATTGAAAGTGAACCTTATGCCCGAATTTTTAAAATAAAGGTTGAAGAATTAAGGGAAGGCTATTCAAAAGTATCAATGTTAGCAACAAAAGATTTTGATAATATGTTTTCAATAACTCAAGGCGGTGCTATATTTTCTCTTGCTGATTTTGCATTTGCTGCCGCTGTAAATGCTTATAAGAATATTGCAGTTGCAGTAAATGTAAATATAAATTATATTAAATCAGCTGTCGCAGGCGATATTTTAACTGCAGAAGCATCTGAAATCAGTCGAGGGAATAAAACTTCTACTTATATTATAAATGTAAAAAATGATAAAAACGAATTAATAGCTTCAAGTCATGCATTAGCTTTTATAAAGCATTCTGAAAAAAGTAAAGAAGAGAAAAAGACTGACAAATAAGTAAAGCTTTATCTATCAACTTATTAAATCCTGTAAATTTTAAATTTAAATTAATAACAAAAATTATAACTAAAGGAGTATCTTAATGGAAACTTTAGTTCCGCAAATGAATCATAAAAGGTATGAACCTAAAAACCCGAATATAATTCATAAAGCAAGGCTTAATTTTCAGGATAAATTAGCTTTATGGATAACAACAGGAATAGGAACAATGTATGCTGTTTATTTTTTTGCAGTTTTTATGGCAGGTTGGATGATATGGCAAACATATTTTACAAGTAAACCTTTTGATCCATATCCATTTGCTTTTTTATTATTTATAGGTAATGTAATTCAGCTTTTATTGATGCCGCTTATAATGGTTGGGCAGAATATTCAGGGAAAGCATTCAGAAATAAGAGCTGAGGAAGAATATAAAACAACAATTACAAGTTATAAAGATATTGAGCATATACTTGAACATCTTGATGCTCAGGATAAGGAACTTATAAAGCAAACAAGATTACTTGAAGAGCTTATAAGATATAGAAATATACAAAAATAAGAGATTAATAGAAATAAAAAATTTATAAAAAATAGCTAAATTATAAAAAATACAAAACTAAAAAATATTTAATTTATTAATTTAAAATATTTAGTATTTAATGAAACATGAATATAAAAAATAGCTTTACATCAAAAAGCTCTTTATTATAAAATAACCAGGATTTTACTTTCTTTTACCAATCAGATAGTTAAGACTAAATATTAACTATTCAGCTTGACTTAAAAAAATATTAAAAAATATTTAAATTAAAATTATGGTTAATTTTTCTGATAAATCAGAAAATATCTCAGGTCTTTCTCAAGAAGAAGTTAAAAAAAAGCTAAAAATTGAAGGATATAACGAACTTCCCTCACGGAAAAAATATGGATTATTTTACCTTTTACTTGAGGTTGCAAAAGAACCAATGCTTTTACTGCTTATAATAAGTGGTGTAATTTATTTATTTCTTGGAAATATTGAAGATGCAATTATGCTTGTCTCTTTTATAGTGGTTGTTGTAGGTATAACTATTTATCAGGAAAGAAAGACAGAAAAAGCCATCGAAGCATTAAAAAACCTTTCAAGCCCGAGAGCATTAGTAATTAGAGATGGTAGACAGGTAAATATACCCGGACGGGAAGTAGTAACAGGGGATATTCTTGTTTTAAAAGAAGGCAATAGAGTTCCGGCAGACGCTTTTGTTTTTTCCAGCTCAAACCTTTTAATAGATGAGTCATTACTTACAGGCGAATCAATACCTGTCAGAAAATCTGAAGCTGATGAAGATAATTTTTCGCAAAATATAAGACCTGGAGGAGATGATACTCCTTTTGTATATTCGGGAACCATGATTATACAGGGTCATGGGATGGCAAAAGTTATTGCTACTGGTGTTAATACGGAAATGGGTAAGATTGGCAAAGCTTTAAAATCAATAAAAGATGAAACTACTCCTTTGCAAATTGAAACGCGAAAAATAATAAAAAACATGTTAATTATTGGTGCCTTTCTTTGTGTTGCTGTTGTTCTTATTTATGGATTTACCCGCGGGAACTGGTTGAAAGGTTTTCTTGCAGGCTTATCATTAAGCATGGCAATGATTCCTGAAGAATTTTCGGTGGTACTTCTTATATTTTTAACAATGGGAGCCTGGAGAATATCAAAGAAACAGGTTCTTACAAGAAAAGTTTCTGCAATCGAGACACTTGGTTCTGCTTCAGTATTATGTGTTGATAAGACAGGAACTTTAACTCTTAATAAAATGACTTTGGGAAAAATATATATAGAAAATGAATATTTTGATATTGAAAATAATAAATTTAATGTTGTCCCGGAAAAATTTCATAATTTACTTGAATACAGTATTCTTGCAAGCCAAAGAGACCCTTTTGATCCAGTAGAAAGTGCTATAAAAAAAACAGGAGAGAAATACCTTGCAAATTCTGAACACATTCATAATTACTGGAAATTAGTTAGAGAATATCCACTATCGAAAGAAATTATTGCTCTTTCTCATGTATGGGAATCAGTTGATAAGCAAAATTATATAATTGCCGCAAAAGGAGCCCCTGAGTCAATAATAGATTTGTGTCATGTAGATGAGCGAAAAAAAGATAAATTATTAAAGGTTGTTGTGGAACTTGCAAATGAAGGTTACAGAGTTTTAGGGGTTGCAAAGGCTACTTTTTCCAAAATTAATATCCCGGAAAATCAGCATGACTTTAATTTTGAATTTATAGGCTTCTTAGGTTTTATTGATCCTGTTCGTGAAAATGTTTCTGATACTATTAAAGTGTGTTATGAGGCAGGAATTAGAGTAATTTTAATTACAGGAGATTACCCTGGAACTGCCCAAAATATTGCAAGACAAATAGGACTTAAAAATCCTCAAAAATATATTTTAGGAACTGAACTTGAAGAAATGGATACGGGAAAATTAAAGCAAAAGGTTAAAGATGTAAATATTTTTGCAAGAGTAGTTCCAGAACAAAAACTTTTAATAGTTAATGCATTTAAAGCTAATGGTGAAATTGTTGCAATGACTGGTGATGGTGTAAATGATGCCCCTGCTTTAAAATCAGCAAATATAGGCATTGCAATGGGTGAAAGAGGAACTGATGTTGCAAGAGAATCAGCTTCACTTGTTCTTCTTAATGATGATTTTTCTTCAATAGTAGAAGCAGTAAAACTTGGAAGAAGAATATTTAATAATCTTAAAAAAGCAATGTCTTATATTTTTTCAATTCACATACCAATAGCTCTTGTATCCTTAATACCTGTTATTTTCAAGCTCCCGCTGATTTTAATGCCTGCTCATATTGCTTTTATGGAGCTTATAATCGATCCTGCATGTTCTACTGTTTTTGAAGCTCAGCCTGAAAATGAAAATATAATGAAAAATAAGCCAAGGGATTTAAAAGAGTCGATGTTTAATAAGAAGACATTACTTTGGAGTGTAATAAATGGCATTAGTATTTTTATAATAACTATTTCTGTATTTATAATTGCCTTAAAAAGAGGAGCTTCAGAAGATGAAGCAAGAACATTAACTTTTACAGCTTTAGTACTTTCTAATCTTGCTCTTATTGCAACTAATACTTCATGGTCTAAAAATATAATAAAAATATTTAAATCAAAAAATAAATCATTATATTTCGTTTTAGGAATAGCTTTGGTTCTTTTAAGTTCTATACTTTATATTCCTGATTTAAGAAGCTTGTTTCATTTTTCAAAATTAGGAATTTATGATGTTCTTCTTTGTTTATCATTAGGAGTGGCAATCACTTTATGGTTTGAATTACTTAAATTAATTAATATTAAAATAAAATTTATAAGATAAATTTTATTTTTTGTATAAATATATTTTTTAATTTAACATTACTTATTTTTACTTATTTTATAGGTGTAATTTTTTGATTACGTCAAGTTTTTTGTGTAAATTCTTTTAAAGGCTTACTCTTCCAGTTTTTATTAAGTCCAGATATTACTCCAAATATTATTCTGTTTACACTTGCATCATTTTCAAAGCATCCAATAGGCCTTGTTCTTCTTCTTACTTCCTTAAATGATCTCTCAATTATATTGGTAGTTCTAATCTTTACTCTTATGTTTTTATCAAAGTCAAAAAATGTAAGAAGATCTTCTATATCTTTGGTAAGGCATTCTACTGCTTTTGGATATCTGTCTTTAAAACCTGATACCCAATTTTTATATACAGATGCTGCCTCTTTTTTATTTTCAGCAAGATATATTTTCTTTGCAGCAGCCAGGCAATCCTCAGAGCCCTTCTTTGGAAGCTTTACCGCCACATTTCTTAGCTTATGCACCCAGCACCTTTGAACAGGAGTAAACGGATAAACAGTCTTGACTGCAAGCATAAGAGAAGGAGAGCCGTCAACTACAATAAGATTTAGACTGCTGCCTTTAAGGCCTCTTCTAAAAAGACTGTCTACAAAAAGATACCAGGACATCTCAGATTCTGACTTGTCTATCCTAAATGATATTAACTCCCGGTCTCCTTTTTTTGTTATGCCGTAGGCTGCAAGTACCGTCTTTTTATTTCTAGCACCAGGACATTTAACATTTAAATTTATGCCGTTCAGAAAAAGGTATGCATATTTATCCTCAAGGGCTTTTGTGTGAAACTCTCTTACCTTTATGTCAAGACTTTTGGCTATGTTTGATACAGTAGTAGCACTTATTTTATATCCGAGTATTCCCTCAAGAACTTCTCCCACTTTTCTGGTTGAAAGACCCGAGAGGAATGCATCCTTAATTAACTCAATTAGCTTTATTTCTTTTCTTTTGTATTTTTTAAACAGGGATGGCTCGTAGGGAATAATTCTGTTTCTTGGAACTTTTATATCCTCAATTAAGCCCAGGCCAGATTCAATATCTCTTTTGTAATAGCCGTTACGATAGTCAAGTCTTGGCTTTTTTCTTGCATATCTTGGCAGTCTTAGAGATCTTAACTGATCCTCTTGAAGGCATCCCTCAATTAACATTTTCAAATGCTCCCTTGTTTCCTGTTTTAAATCCTCCCATAAATCATCCTCGCTCTTTACTTCTTTCCATAAATCAGATAATCTTATTTGTGTAAGATCTTTCATGGCGTACTCCTTTCATTTATTAATTGGTTATTAATTATTTGAAAGAGTACGCCATTAATTTATTTTTTTAAATAATTTTTACACAATTAATTTTACGTTATCAATTTTTTTAAAAAAATAATTAATTAAATTTGCATAGTTTAATTTATTCTTCTTTTATTTTTATTGTAGTTAACATCAATTGTAGTTAACATAAAATTAATATAATTTTAATTGACAAGCCTATTGCCAGGTATATAATTCATCCTTGTAATTTTTATTATATTAAATATTTTTTATGCTACTAATATAAAATAATATAAATCCAGTTAATATTAAGAGAGTGATATATGGTTCAGTATTATTCTTTAAATAATGAAGAATTATATAAAGAATTGGATGTTTCACATAATGGTCTTTCAGACGAAGAAGCAAAAAAAAGACTTGAGATTTATGGACCTAATTTAATTAAAGAAAAGAAAAAAAGACCTTTAATATTAAGATTTTTAGATAATTTTATTCATCTTCTGGCAATAATACTATGGATAGCCGCTGCTCTTTGTTTTATTCCTCGAGTAGATATGCCGCAATTAGGATATGCTATTATACTGGTTGTTGTAATTAATGCAGTATTTAGTTTTTTGCAGGAATTCAGGGCTGAGAAAGCACTGGAAGCTTTAAACAAAATATTGCCTTCTTATGCAAGAGTATTAAGAGGCGGAGAAGTTAAGGAAGTTCTTACAAGTGAACTTGTACCTGGCGATATATTGATTTTAAATGAAGGTGATAATGTTTCAGCTGATGCAAGGTTGATAGAATGTTTTGATTTAAGAACTAATAATTCAGTATTAACAGGAGAATCGGATCCTCAAAGAAAAAGTATTGTGCCAATTGTAAACAGGGAAGTTGACCCTTTAAGGCTTACCAATGTTGTTTATGCAGGTACAAGTATTTCTTCAGGAACTGGCAAGGCTATTGTATATGCAACAGGAATGAAAACTGAATTTGGTAAAATTGCAAATATTACTCAATCAGTTAAAGAAGAACTAAGCCCGCTGCAAAAAGAAATAAATAATGCAAGCAAAATACTTGTTTATATAGCAATTGGAGTCGGAGTCTTATTTTTTATATTATCCTTGTTTGTTATTAAGCTTGGTTTTCTTGCTTCTTTTGTTTTTGCTATTGGAATTATTGTTGCTTTTGTTCCTGAAGGTTTGCTTCCTACAGTTACTTTAGCTCTTGCAATGGGCGTACAAAGAATGGCAAAGAGAAATGCTTTAATTAAAAAACTTTCTTCTGTTGAAACCCTTGGAAGCACTACTGTTATATGCACTGATAAAACAGGAACTTTAACTCAAAATGAAATGACTGTAAGAGAAATATGGGTTAATGGAAACAGTTATGAAGTCTCAGGGACAGGTTATAATCCAATTGGAGAGTTTATTTTAAATGGTAATAAAATTGATAATGATAATGCAAAAAATACTTTTAAAAAAATATCGAAAGCAATGTCTTACTGTAATAATTCAAAGCATTATAAGGACAAAAACACAAATCAGTGGGTAATAAAAGGAGATCCAACTGAAGGAGCTTTACTTGTTGCTGCAAGAAAAGCTGGTTTTGATTATGAAACTGAATTAAAAAATGATCCAATGATTTTTTTACTTCCCTTTGACTCCAACAGGAAAAGAATGACTTCAATACATGAAACTGATGAAGGAATTTTTGCTTTTTCGAAAGGTGCTCCTAAAGAAATGCTTTCACTTTGTAATAAAATTGAAATTAATGGTAAAGTTGAAGATTTAACACAGCAAAAATTACAGGAAATTTTAAAAATCAATGATAATTATGCAAAAAAGGCACTAAGGGTACTTGCAATTACATATAGAAATTTAACAGATTTTAAAGAAGAATATAATGTTGAAAATGTTGAAAAAGATCTGGTATTTTTAGGACTGGTAGCAATGATTGATCCTCCAAGACCGGAAGTTGAAGCTGCTGTAAAGGAATGTTTTAAGGCTGGGATAAAAATAATAATGATAACTGGAGATTATGGTCTTACTGCAGATGCAATTGCAAGAAAGATAGGAATAATTAAAGGTGAATCTAAAATTTATCTTGGAACAGATATTGAAAAAATGTCTGAGGAGCAGTTAAGAGAAATATTAAGACTTGAAAATATTATATTTGCAAGAGTTTCACCTGAACATAAAATGAAAATTGCCCAGGCATTAAAGAAAAATGGTCATATTGTTGCAATGACTGGAGACGGTGTTAATGATGCTCCTGCTTTAAAAGCTGCTGATATTGGTATTGCTATGGGTATTTCAGGTACTGATGTTGCAAAAGCTGCTGCAGATATGATACTAACTGATGACAATTTTGCGAGTATAGTAAATGCCATAGAAGAAGGCAGAACAGTATTTGAGAATTTAAGGAAATTTATTAACTATATTCTGACAAGTAATATACCTGAAGCCGTTCCTTTTATTATGATGGTAATATTTAAAATTCCCTTACCGCTTACTGTAATGCAGATTCTTGCTATAGACCTTGGAACGGATATGCTCCCTTCTCTTGCTTTAGCAGCTGAACCTCCTGAACCAGGCATCATGAATAAACCTCCACGACCAAGGAAAGAAAGACTTTTAACCGGAAAAAATTTAGCAAAAGCTTATCTTTTCTTAGGACCAGTTGAAGCTGCGGTTGCAATGATCGCATTTCTTATAGTTTATTATGATAATGGTATTACTTTTTCAAAATTAAAACAGATTGGGGCAAACCCTGCAAATTATATTAATGATACTGTTTATAAAACTGCAACCACTGCAAATCATGCTGCTATAATAATGTCTCAAATAGGAAATGCATTTGCATGGCGTTCAAATTATGATTCAGTATTTAAAATAGGATTTTTTAAAAACAAATTACTTTTCTGGGGTATTTTAGGAGAAATTATAATTATAAATGTGTTAATTTATGTTCCAAAGTTAAATTCTGTATTTAATCATTATCCTTTAAATTGGCATTACTGGCTAATATTAATAGCATTTATACCTTCAGTTTTAATTGTTGAAGAATTAAGAAAGTTAATAGTAAGATTTTTTAGAAATCGACATAATTTATCTATAGCAAATTATAGTAAATAAATATAATAAATTAATAAATAAAACTACATTATTTAGTTGCCTGGAAATTTTAATTTTATTACAATTTAATATTGAAGGCATTATAATAAATGCAGTTTTTAAAATATAATTAATTGTGAGGTTATTAAAATGCATATAATAATAATAGGGTGTGGCAGAGTAGGCTCACAAACAGCAAATTTGCTTTCAGAAGCCGGGCATAATGTTAGTATTATTGATTTAGATCCCAAATCATTTAACAGACTTGGCAAAAGTTTTAATGGCCAGAAAATTATAGGTTTTGGTTATGATAAAGATGTTCTTGAACGTGCAGGAATAGAAGAAGCTGATGCTTTTGCTGCTTTAACTCATGGTGATAATAGAAATA
>JAMDDL010000171.1 GCA_023488645.1 Actinomycetota bacterium
AGATGTAATTTAATGACAGGAAAAATTATTGAAGATAAAAGAATATATTCAAGAAGAAGAAAGATAATTCTGAAAAAATGGCTTTCTGTATTTTGGATTATTGTGATTATAATTTTGTTTGGGCTGGCATTATGGGGATTGAATTATTTTTACAACAGTGATTATTTTAAAATAAAAAAAATAGAAATAAAGGGAAATAATTTTTACAAATCTGAAGAAATAATTACCGCAGTAAATGATTTAAAAGGCATTAATATTTTCGAGGTAGATAAAAAAAAATATGAAAATATCATTAGCAGTAATTTTGCAAGATTAAAAGATGCTCAAATTTCAAAGATTTTTCCTGACAGCCTGGTAATTAATATAAAAGAAAGAACTCCTTTTTTAATACTGCTCTATAAAACACAATATTTTTTAGTTGATAATGAAGGTGTTATTCTTGAAAGATTTGCGGAAATTAATGAAGAATATAAAGATTTTCTGATTGTTGAAAATGCGATAAATCATATTCCTGAAATTGGAGAAAAAATTGCAAAAAAAAATATTTTAAGTGCAGGAGATATATATAAGTCCTTTAGTGAAGAACTTAAAAAAAGTATAAAATCTGCAGGGATAACAATGGATGCTTCAGGAGATATTTTTTTTAAAACAGTGGACAATAAAATGATAATTTATGGAAACAGTAATGAAATTACAAAAAAAAATACAATACTGGAACAAATTTTTAAAGATTTACACAATGAAAAAATTTATTATAGTATAATTGATTTAAGAATTTCGGATAATCCGGTTGTTAAATAATTTTATTATCGGGGGATGCAATTGCCAGGAAAAGACGATTATATAGCAGCATTAGACATAGGAACAACAAAAGTCAGTACATTAATAGGAAGAATTAAAAAAAATAATGTAATTGAAATAAAGGGGTATGGAATTACCAAAAGTAAGGGATTGAAGAAAGGTATGGTAATAGATATAAATGAATCTACAAAATCAGTTCTTGATTCCGTAGAACTTGCTGAAAAATCTTCAAACATGTTTATTGACAATGCCTACATAGGTGTTACCGGCAAGCATATTTCCTTTGAAAATAATTATAATGAAATTACAATTTCCTCTCCAAATAAGATTGTAAGAAAAATAGATGTGGACAGGCTGATTTCTCTTACCAACCGCATAAACCTTGCATCGCAATATGAAGTAATTCATACAATAATAAAGCAGTTTGTAGCAGATGGAGAAAAGGGGATAGAAGATCCTATCGGACTTTCAACTGAAAGGCTTGGTGTTGAATTATTAATTATTTTTGGGTCAACATCCTTAGTTAAAAACATTGTAAACAGTGTTAAGGCTGCAAATATAGAAGTTGAAGATATTATTATTGAAGCTCTCGCATCTTCTGAAGCTGTTTTAACAAATGATGAAAAGGAAAGCGGCGTTATTCTTCTTGATATTGGCGGGGGAACTACAGATGTTGCTGTTTATAAAAATAAAAAAATGATTTTTACATACTGCCTGCCCGTAGGAGGTGATTTAATAACTAATGATATTTCCATAGGGCTTAATATCCCTTTCAATAAAGCTGAAGAAATTAAGAAAAGATTTGCAAATGTTGACTATAATTTTCCGGAAATTTTAAACAGGGTAAGTATGAGTGATATGAATATTAATGCAAATAAAACAACTCTTAATATTCAACTATATAATATAGTAAATTCACGGGTAAAGGAAATGCTGCTGCTTATAAAAAACAAAATAGATGAGTATAATTTAATAAAATCAATTCCATGCGGACTGGTTATTACAGGCGGTTCTGCCCAGATAAAAGGCATACTGCAGATGGCAGGTATGGTTTTTGACATGCCTGCAAGAATAGGAATTTCAATTGATGTTGAAGGCCCGTCTGAAGTTGTAAATAATCCTATTTTTTCAACAGGGGTAGGATTATTAAAATATGCTTTTCAGGTTGATAATTATGAAAAACTGGATAACATTAACAGTAAAAATAAAAAAAATCAGGGATTTTTTGATAAGTTCAGGAGTTTTATTAATAAAATTTTAAAAGTTGAAAAACAGGAGGGTTAATGTGGGCGGTCTGGAATTTGACAAAAATTATTATGCCGTATTAAAAGTAATCGGCATTGGCGGCGGTGGAAGCAATGCAGTAAACAGAATGATGGAAGACAATTTAAATGGTTGTGAATTTATTGCAGTTAATACAGATGCCCAGGCTCTTATGATGTCCAACGCTGACAGAAAAGTACTGATTGGTGAAAGCGGGCTTGGAGCAGGCTCAAATCCTGAAATAGGAAAACTGGCTGCAGATAAATCTTCAGATTCTATCAGGGAAGTTGTACATGGAGCAGATATGGTTTTTATTACTTGTGGTGAAGGCGGTGGTACCGGAACCGGAGCAGCGCCTGTAATTGCCGAAATTTCAAGGGAAGAAGGATGTCTTACAGTGGCTGTTGTAACTAAACCTTTTACTTTTGAAGGTGTTAAAAGATCTCTTCAGGCAGAAGAAGGAATAAACAGCTTAAGAGGTAAAGTGGACTGCCTTATTATAATTCCAAATGACAAACTTCTTGAAATTTCAGATGAAAACACAACACTGCTTAATGCTTTCAAGCTTGCCGATAATGTACTTAAAGCTGGTGTCAGGGGAGTTACTGATTTAATAACACTTCCGGGCTTGATAAATCTTGATTTTGCAGATGTTAAATCAATTATTAAGGATGCAGGAAATGCTCTTCTTGGTGACGGAATTGCTTCGGGAGATAACAGAGCAATAAAAGCTGCACAAAGTGCAATAAACAGCCCCCTTATTGAAACTTCCATCGATGGCGCCAAAGGCATATTGTTAAATGTTTCAGGAGGACCTGACTTAAAATTGTTTGAGGTTAATGAAGCTGCTGAAATTATAAGGAACTCTTCAAGTCCTGATGCAAACATTATTTTTGGAGCAGTTATTGATGAAAATATGAAAGAAAAAATCAAGGTTACAATAATTGCTACAGGTTTTAAAGATAAAATTTTTGATAAAAGGTCAAAATCTGAAAAGGAACATTCCGAAGGGAGAAAGGAAACATCTGATACAATAACAGATGAAAATAAAAAAGGTGGCGACAGAGAAAAAATATTTCCTGAACTCAGGGAAACAACAAAGAATATTAAATTTGCCGATGAAGATGATGTTCTTGATATTCCAACATTTCTGCGAAAGGATAAAAATAATTATTAAATTATTTTATGGAAATAAAAAAAATTAAAATAAATGATTTAACTGTTTTTATTCCCTTAAAACTTAAAGAAAAATATAATATTTTATCATTTTTTACAACAAGAAACGGAGGTTTTGGAAGCGGCAAATATGATAGTTTAAATATGGCATATCATGTTGGTGATGATCCTCAAACAGTTAAAAAAAACAGATTAAAGATATTAAATGTGTTTGGATATGACGATAAAACTGTTAACTTAGTTTCTGCCAATCAGATACACAGCAACAAAATATTAATAATAAATGAACGTTTTTTAAAAGAAAATCCTTCTTTTGAAAATAATGTTTTTAACTTCAATCCTTTAGATTTAAATTCTTCAAATATATTTTCTGCAGATGGTATGATAACCGGAATTCCAAAGCTGCCGCTAATGGTAATGGGAGCAGATTGTAATTTAATATTGTTTGCTGATATCAGAAACAAAATAATTGCTGCAGTACATGCCGGATGGAAAGGTGTTTTAAATCAAATAGCTCTAAATGTCCTTGATGCTTTCAAAGATGAATTTAACAGTAACTTGAAAAATGTTTATGTGTTTTTCGGTCCTTCCATAAGGAAATGCTGCTTCAGGGTTTCGGAAGATATTTTTGATTTATTTTACAGGAAATTTAATAAAACTTTGAAATATGAAGAAATTAAAGATTATATGGGAAGAAGTAAATATTTTTATATTGATTTAATTAATATTATATTAAATGATATGATAAAATCCGCAGTACTTGAAAAAAATATTTTTGATTTGGGATTATGCACTTACTGCAATCCGGAAAATTTATTTTTTTCTTATAGAAAGGAACAGGAAACCGGAAGGCAGGCAGGAATAATAATGATTGAATAGCTTTAACAATATTTTTGATTTGAAAATTTACTTAAAATTTTTCATTTAAAAAAATAATATTTAATTTAATGAAGTATGACAGATCATGAACAACTTAGCTTTTAATTTAAAAAAGCTTTTTAAAGATGTTGAAGAGACGTGTAAAAAAGTTTCAAGAAATCCGCAGGAGATCAGGATAATTGCAGCAACTAAGTATGCGGATATACAGCAGGTACAGTTATTATACGATCTGGGTATAAGAGATTTTGGAGAAAACAAAGCAGATGACCTTGTGTGTAAATCAAAATGTGTTAAAGTTGATTCCATATGGCATTTTATAGGACACCTGCAAAGCAACAAGATTAAGAAAGTTGTTCCCATAGCTGAATACATACATTCAATTGACAGTATTTCCACATTAAGCAAAATTAATGATTTTGCAAAACATATCAGTAAGATTCAGAATGTTTTAATTGAAGTAAATGTTTCAGAAGAAGAAACCAAATATGGTTTAAAAATTAAAGAAGTTAATAATTTTATTCATGATTCATTAAAATATGATAATATTAAAATATGCGGTTTGATGACAATTGCACCTTTGACAAATGATTTTATTTATATAAGAAAGTTATTCATATCTTTAAAAATTGCTTTAGATGATTTGAATAAATCTTTTAAAAATTTAAATATGTCAGAACTTTCAATGGGAATGAGTAATGATTTTAAAATTGCCATCAAGGAAGGCGCTACAATGATAAGAATAGGTTCAGCAATTTTTAAATAAAAATTTTTTACTTTAAGGAGTTGTATATGCCTGGTTTTTTTAAAAAGACTTTAACTTTCCTTGGTTTCATTGATGAAAATACAGAAGAAAATATTCCTCAAAAATATCAAAATGATAAAAGAACTATAAAATACCAGGAAGAAAACAGGGATATTAAATTATATAGAATTAATGACAGACAGGGAAAAAATATAGATAAGGCTGCCAATCCCGGCTGGTTCAGAAATCAAAGAAAAATAACAAAACTGGAAGAAGTAAAATTGGAAAAGAAAACAAAAGTGTTTGTTATTGAACCAAATGGTTATGAAGATTCACAGATTATTGGAGATAAGTTTAAGAATGATATACCCGTTATTGTAAATTTGCAAAATGAAAGTTCTGAAGTTTCAAGAAGAATTATAGATTTCTGCAGCGGACTTACTTATGCATTAAGCGGAAGCATTGAAAAGGTTGCAGACAAGGTCTTTCTTATAACTCCTTCAAATGTTGAAGTAACCTCAGATGAAAAAGAAATCTTAAGAGGAAAAGGGTTGTATGAAGATTATTAAGACCGGTTTTTTAAATTAATTTGTTAATTACAGATTTTATAATTTATTTTCTAAGAAATTCTGAAAGCTAAATAACAGTAAGCAAAAATGATTAAAGAAAAAAAATACATATTGGCAGTAATAGGACTCGGAAACATGGGAGGCGCGCTTTTAAGCGGAATAATTAATTCCAATTTTCTTAAAAAAGAAAAAATTGCGGTATATGATATTGATTCCTTAAAGGTAAAAAAATTTGCAGATTTTTTTAATGTAAAAACTTTACCCTGTTTAAAAGAAGTTGTTCTAAATGCAAAATATATATTGTTAGCAGTGAAACCTCAAAATATACCGGAAATACTTGCAGATATAAAAGAGGTTTTAAGCGAAAATGATAATGTTATTTTAAGTATTGCTGCAGGTCTTTCAACGCAATTTTTTGAAAAAAACATTGGCAATATCGGGGTAATAAGAATAATGCCTAACAGTCCGGCATTATATGGAAAGGGAATTTCAGCCATATCATGCGGAAGATTTGTATGTGAAGATGATAAAAAATTTGCAGCCAAACTTATGAAAAATGTTGGTGAAGTTATTTTTATTGATGAGAAGTATCAGCATATTGCAACGGTTTTGTCCGGCAGCGGTCCTGCTTATTTTTTTCTTTTTTGCAAGTTAATGACTGATTTCGGTATAACACATGGTCTTGATGATGAAACTGCAAAAAAAATGGTTACAGGAACAATGATTGGTGCAGGAGAAATTATGATTAATTCAAAGGAACAGATAAATGATTTAATAAAATCTGTAGCATCTCCTGGAGGGACAACACAACAGGCACTTGATAAATTTAAGGCTGATAATTTGCAGAAAATATTCTCAGATGCCCTGGAAGCAGCATTAAACAGGTCAATGGAACTTGAATCAGCTGTTTCAGGAAAATAATATTATTATTTTATTATATTTGGAGGAAAATGATATGAATATAAATTCAGAGTATATTCAAAAGAAGGAATTTCATACCGCATTTAAAGGATATAATATGGAAGAAGTTGATAAGTTTCTTGATGTTCTTTCAGTAGAATTTGAAAGAATAATTAAAAAAAATAAGGAACTTCAGGAAAACCTTGATAAAGTAAAATACGAAGGCGGAAGCCCTGATCAGGAGACAGATCTTAACAAGCTTGTTTCAGAAGTGCTGGTTTCTGCTCACAAAGTAGCTGACGAAATCCGAAAGAAAGCAGAGATAGAGGCACAGGAAATAGTACAAAGCAAGAGAAAAATTGAAGAAGATGATATGAAAAATTTATTAAAAGAGAAAAAAGAGCTTGAAGAAAAAGTAAAATATTTAAGTAGTTTTTATGATAATTTTATTTCAAAAATAAAAGATATTGTTAAGGATTTTAATTTGAAAATAAATAGTATTGAAAATGAATTTGTAGACGAAAGCATCGTGGAAAATTTAAAATCAAATGTAATTTCAATCGATGCAGAAAAAAATCTTCCCGGGAACCTTCAAAGTAGTCCTTTTGTTCAGGAAAAAACGGAAGAAACAGATGAGATGCAAAAAAATATAGATGTCAAGCAACCGGAATATGAGAAACAGGAAAGTAAAATATATCCTGAAATTAAAAAATTATCTGATGATGCGGAAGAACAAAAAATAAAGGAAATCATAGAAAGCAGGGATTTCGAAGAAGAGAAAAATAATCTTGAAAAAGAGATTAAAAAAGATAAAAGAATATTTGATAATTACGAAGAAGAAAAAATTACCAGGGAAAGAAAAAAATCGGATATTGCCAACCCTGATATTATAAATGAATTCTTCGGGAACAATGATGAACGCAAGTATTAAGTTCCTCGTACGTCCCAATTCATCCATTAACTGTATTTCAGGTATTTACGATGATAAGATAAAAATAAAAATAAACGCGCCTCCTGAAAAAGGTAAGGCAAACAGGGAGCTAATTAATTTCTTATCAGACAAACTGAATATGCCAAAAAAAGATATAAAAATCATACATGGCTTGTTTTCAAATATTAAGGAAGTCCAAATAAAAAATAAATCTGCCAGTGATATCTTATCCTGCCTTTTAAAAGAAATTTCATAATTTTATTTAACTTTTTAACCCTTACACTCGTTTTTCTGCCATTATTTTTATCATAATAACTTATAATAACAGTAATTATGTTATAATATAGCTTGCTGCAACTGTTATGATTATTTTATGTTCATAAAATAAAATAATAAAAAAAATGAAATAATATTGCAGGAAAATATTTTATAGTAAGCTTAGTTGACAAATTAAAATAATAAATATATTATAATTGTATAAAATAAGCTTATATAAAAATAATCATAGCAATCCAACGTATAAATTAACATAATCAGCTATTTTAATCTAACTTATCAATTAATAATTATTAATATACTGATTAAATTGAAAATAATATTATTAATTTCAAATAATAAAGAAATAACTGATAATATCGCTAATCTTAAACCAGAAAACCTTGATCTGGTTGTTATTAAGACTGAAGAATATTTATCCTGCTATCTTGAGGAATATATGCCTGAATTTGTCATAATAAATATTCCCTTAAAAGAAATTGATATTTTGAAGCATTATTCATCTGCCAATCCTAAAGCAACAATCTTTTTAAATAAATCAGGACAGCTTCAAAATAAAATAAATCAGGGAATTATTTATATAGATGAACTGGTAAAAACTAAAGATGTAAAAAAAGTAGTTGATATTATTTCCAGAATTGAAAATGAAAACACATATATTTCAGACAGCAGTTATAAATTTGTAAACCAGCAAATAATATCATTATTTTCTTTAAAAGGCGGATCAGGAAAAACCACAGTTTCTTTTAATCTTGCATGCTTTTTAAAAAAAATATTTGATGCAAAAGTTCTTCTTATGGATTTAAATTTTAGCGAAGGACCCTGCGATTTATCCTCATATCTTAAAATAAATCAGATACCTAATTTAAGTTATTATATTGGAAATTATACAGACGGGGAAGAAGCTTTAAAAAAATCTATAATTTTAAAGGACAGCAATGATATTGATATTTTACTGCCGCCGTTATCTTTATCTCAAGGATCCAAGCTGACTTCTTCATTTTTAGGTAAACTGATTATTTTATCAAGAAGCTTTTATAATTTTGTGATAATAGATCTGCCGCACAATTTTAGCGAATTGACATTTGAGGCAATAAATCTGTCTGATTCTTTAATAATGCTGTCACTTCCAACCAGCACCTGTGCATTAAAATTATCCAAATTTAAGATAAAAAATATGCCATCTGGATTGCAAAATAAAATAAGCATTTTAAATAATCCCTATAACTTTACATCTGTTTCAAAAAATATTTTTGAAGATATTTCAGGAAGTCCTGTTTTGCTTGAAATTCCTTATTTTAATTGCAGAGACACGGAATTTCTTACATTTCAGGGACTTAAAACTGATTTTATTGATATGGGAATACAAATAAAAAAATTAATTAATATGTGCTTTTTAAAATGATAGAGGATCAAAATCTTTTTACAATAAAGGAAGCTTCAGAGCTTATAGGTATTAGTGAGTCAGAATTAATAAATCTTATAATGCAAAAACAATTAACTGTCATACGCATAGGAAAAGCAATAAGAATAAAAGAAAAGGACCTTGATAAATTTCTTGACAAGTTTGTCGGAGAAAGCAGTGAAGGAACACGTGAAATCGAATCGGAAGGTTCAGGATTTATTCTGTACTCTGCTGAACAGGTTGCAAAGATTTTGCAGCTTTCTGTTGATAATATCTGGAATCTCTTAAAAAACGGCAAACTTAAGGGTTTTAAGATCAGAGAAGGCAGGAGTTCATGGAGGATTACTTCTGATAATTTAAAGGAATTTATAGAAGCCCGGACAAAAAATCTGGTTTAAAAAATCGGGTGTTTAACTGGAGAAATAATTGCCTGAAAATTTTAATGCAAATAATAAATTAAAATGGTGGGAAAAATTAATCATAGCAATGATTGTAATACTTGTTTTGTTAATAGTTTTTTTAATATTCAATGAAAAAATCATTGAAGCGATACGGACATTCAAAACCTGGTACAGTAAAGGCTGAAGAATGTCAATATTTTATGAGGGGAGGTGTAAAAATGGCTAAATTCTTTAAAATGATGTTTTCACTTATAGGTCTTGGTTCTGCAGTAAGATGGTAAAAAAATAATTCGTAATGCAATAACTGCTGATATTTATTAAGGAAGGGAGGGAAATTAAAATGGCTAAATTCTTTAAAATGATGTTTTCACTTATAGGCCTTGGCTCTGCAGTAAGATGGTAGAAAAATGAAATAATTAATATATAAATCAGTTAATTAATATATTAATTAATCTATGTTTATTTGCTATAATTTCATTTATTTCTGAAAAAAGGAATACGGGTGAAAGACAAGGCTAAAAGCTTTATGCTGGTGTATATTTTCACCATATTCCTTTCAGGCTTATCGCTATCGTTTTATCTGATTTCAAGGTTTAAAAATGTTTCTGTTCTGGGAGTGGTTCTGTTCGGCATTTTAATATTTGCTGCTGATAATTTTTCGGTTCCACTCCCAAAAACAG
>JAMDDL010000013.1 GCA_023488645.1 Actinomycetota bacterium
TAAAATCATTGATATAGATTTTGATAAAAGAAGAATGGCTTTTTCAATAAAACAGGTTACAAATCCCGAAACTTCTTCAGAGGAGGCAGTAAAGCTTGATGAACTGCCGGAAGAAATAACTGCAGATAAGGAAAAAATTAAAAAAGATAAACCGCAAGCTTCTGATACAGTAAATATGGAAAAGAATGCTGAAAATGAAAGAGAAAAAGCCATAAAGGAAATCTTAAAAGAAATGAAAGACGAAGCTAATCTGTAATTGGTTTCTTTATTAGATTATACTGCGTTTTAAAAATCCTTTAAAAATCCAAACTTTAAATTATCCCTTAATTTTTTAAAAAAGTTAGGGGATAATTGTTTTGGCGGAAAAATTAATTTCAAAATAATTCATGAAAAGGAATCAAAAAATTAAAATAATCGGCATAGCAGGTAAAACAGGATGCGGAAAAAGCACTGTAGCAGATTATCTTGCTGATAAATTAAAACCTGCAATTAAAATAGATGTTGATATGATTGCAAAAGAAATATATGAAGAAAAAAAGGATGTTGCAGATAAGCTGGCAGCTTGTTTCGGACAGGAAATAATTAATCCTGAAGGCAGCATAGATTTCAGTTATCTTGGAACAAAAGTGTTTTCTGATTACGGAGAAATGAAAAAACTTAATAATTTAATGTTTCCGTTAATATATGATAAGGTAGAAAGATTAATCAGACAAAATTCAGATAAAAAGTTTATTATCATTGATGCTGCGGTGCTTTTTGATGCAGGACTTGATAATTTGTGTGATAAAATCATTTGGGTAAAGGCAGATTCGGGAAAACAGGAAAGTATTTTAAAATGCAAGAATATAAATCTTGCTGCTGCAGATATCAGACAAAGAATTAAAAATCAGAAAATCAAAATCATAAGAAACAAGGTAGATTTTATTATTGTAAATAACTCAACTTTAAAAGATTTATATAAAAGTATTAATAATATAATTATTAAATTGCAAACAGCCTGAAAAGCTGTTAAATAAATTTAAAATTGTTAAAAATAATAAACAAATATTAAATGTAGCGTATAAAAAATGTGGCTTGACTCATACAAGATAAATAAAAAATTTAAATTGACTGCAAATTACACACCTCAGGGTGATCAGGGTGGTGCCATTGCCAGACTTACTGACGGCATAAATAAAGGATATAAGTATCAGACATTATTGGGGGTTACTGGCTCCGGAAAAACTTATACGATAGCAAATGTGATTAATAATATCGGTATTCCTGCTCTTGTTCTTGCTCCCAATAAAACACTGGCTGCACAATTATGCTACGAATTCAGAGAATTTTTTCCTGAAAATGCAGTTGAATATTTTGTAAGCTACTATGATTATTACCAGCCTGAAGCTTATATCCCGAGCAAGGACATGTATATTGAAAAGGATTCTTCAATAAATGAAGAGATAGAAAAATTAAGGCTGTCTACAACTAACTCATTGTTTTCAAGAACAGATGTAATTGTTGTTGCAAGTGTTTCCTGTATTTATAATCTTGGTTCGCCGGAAGAATATGAGAGCAAGAGAATTCTTTTAAAAAGGGGGGAAGAGTACTCAAGAGAAGAACTTATAAGAAATCTTGTATCAATTAAATATGAAAGAAATGATTATGAATTTATCCAGGGGAATTTTAGAGTAAAGGGAGATACTCTTGAAATATTTCCTGCTTATCAGGACAGCGGGGTAAGAATTCAGTTTTTTGGAGATGAGATTGAAAATATTATTGAGTTTCATCCTGTATCCGGAGAAATTCTGTTTTCAAGAGATGTTGCCTTGATTTCTCCTGCTACCCACTTTTTAGCTGCAAGCGAGTGGATGGAAACAGCACTTGCAACCATTGAAGAAGAAATGACTGAAAGGGTGGATTATTTTAAAAAACAAGGCAAACTTCTTGAAGCTCAAAGACTTGAATCAAGAACAAAATATGACATGGAAATGATAAGGGAACTTGGGTTCTGCGGCGGAATTGAGAATTATTCAAGACATATTTTAGGTAAAAAGCCCGGAGAAACTCCAAATACTCTCATGGATTTTTTTCCTGAAGATTTTATGGTAATTATTGATGAGTCACATATTTCAATACCTCAAATCAGGGGAATGTATGAAGGAGACAGATCAAGGAAGCAAACACTTGTTGATTTTGGTTTCAGACTGCCGTCAGCTCTTGACAACAGACCTTTAAGACTTGATGAATTTGAAAAAAAAATTAAATATGCTGTATTTACAAGTGCAACACCAGGACCGTATGAAAGAAAAATCAGTCTTCAGGTAGTTGAACAGATAATCAGACCTACAGGACTGGTTGATCCTCAAGTAATAATAAAACCTACAAAAGGACAGATTGATGATCTTGTTGATGAAATTTTAAAACGTGTTTCAAAAAAAGAAAGGGTTCTTGTTACAACACTGACAAAAAAAATGGCGGAAGATCTTGCTGATTATCTTTCCGGCAGAAATGTTAAGGTAAGATATCTTCATTCAACTATTGACACAATTGAGAGAATAGAAATACTTACAGGCTTAAGAAAAGGAGACTTTGATGTGCTGGTTGGCATTAATCTGTTAAGAGAAGGTCTTGATCTGCCCGAAGTTTCTCTTGTGGCTATTCTTGATGCCGATAAGGAAGGCTTTTTAAGATCAGAAATTTCACTGATCCAAACAATAGGAAGGGCAGCAAGAAATGTTAATGGAGTTGTCATAATGTATGCTGATGAAATTACAAACTCAATAAAAAATGCTGTTGATGAAACCGACAGAAGAAGAGAAATGCAGATTAATTTTAATAAAGTCAATAATATTATTCCTGCAACAATAGTTAAGAATATTTCAGATATTCTTTACTCAAGCGGAATTACCTCAAAAACTAAAAAACTGAAGCAGTTTGCAGAAACTGTCAGGGAAAATAAAATAAAATACAATGAGAATAAATTATTAAGCATGGATATCGGCGAGGTTATAGCCATAATTTCAAGCCTTGAAGAAGAAATGAATTTAGCAGCACGGGAGCTTGAATTTGAAAAAGCTGCTGCCATTAGAGATGAGATTAAAAGAATCAGGAAGATTATTAATATAGAATCTGTAAAAAATTAATAAATTATATTTTTTATTTTTTAAATAGTGTTTATGCAGAGATAGATTAATTTTAATTTATAATAAAAGATTTATTTTTATAAATATGAAAATGTGCTTAATATAAAATAAATAATGAAATCAGAAATAATAATAAAGGGTGCCAGAGAGCATAACCTTAAAAATATAAATCTTACAATTCCAAGAGATAAATTTATTGTTTTTACAGGAGTTAGCGGATCCGGAAAGTCTTCTCTTGCTTTTGATACCATTTATGCAGAAGGGCAGAGAAGATATGTTGAATCATTGTCTTCTTATGCGAGACAATTTCTCGGACAGATGGAAAAACCTGATGTAGATTTAATAGAAGGTTTATCTCCGGCAGTTTCCATTAACCAGAAAGGTGTCTCAAAAAATCCGCGTTCAACCGTAGGAACAATTACGGAAATATATGATTACTTGAGAGTACTGTTTGCAAGAATAGGCAAACCTTACTGCCCAAAGTGCGGCAGACCTATTGCAAAGCAAACAATTGATCAGATAGTTGAACAAATCATGGGTTTACCGGCAGATACAAGGTTTATGGTTTTATCACCGGTTATCAGGGGAAGAAAAGGAGAGTACAGCAAAACCTTCGACAATATTAAAAAAAGCGGTTTTTCAAGAGTTAAAATTGACGGCAGTATAACAGATTTAAATTCAACAGATGAAATAAGACTGGATAGGAATTTTAAGCATGATATTGAAATAGTGATTGACAGGCTTAAAATGAATCCTGATATAAGGAAAAGACTGACTGAAGATATTGAAATAGCTCTTAAGGAAAGTGAAGGGATTGCAAATATTGAAATTACGGAAACAGGTGAAATTCAAACATTTTCTGAAAATTTTTCCTGTGTGAACTGCGGTATAAGTTTTGAAGAATTAACTCCAAGGATGTTTTCTTTTAACAGTCCTTATGGTGCCTGCAGGGAATGCAGCGGTCTGGGATTTAAAAAGGAAGTAGATCCTTACCTTATAATAGAGTTCCCGAAAAAAAGTATAAACGGAGGCGCCATTCCATTTATAAATATGGGTTACTCGAATTACTATTCCCAGTTAATGAAAAGTTTGTCTGAAACTTATAATTTTTCTCTTGACAAGCCTTTTGAGGATTTATCTGAAAAAGAAAAAGAAATTATTCTTTACGGGACAAAAGGTGAAAGAATCAAGATAAGATACAGGAATTATGAAGGCCATATACATAATTATTTTTTAAGATATGAAGGTCTCATTAATAATTTAAAAAGAAGATATATTGAAACTGAATCTGAAAATGCAAGGCAAAAAATTGAAGAAATCATGAGTCAGAGACCATGTCCGGCTTGCGAGGGAAGGAGATTAAGACCTGAAAGTCTTGCTGTCAGGATTGGCGGCAGGTCAATAGCTGAACTGTGTGAACTTACAGTTACTGACAGTATAGAGTGGCTTAAAAACCTTGAACTTTCCGAACAGGATCAAATTATAGGTATCAGGCTTATTAAGGAAATAATTGAAAGATTAAAATTTTTAAATGATGTAGGACTTGGTTATCTTACGGTAGACAGACAGGCCGGCACTCTTTCTGGAGGCGAGTCTCAAAGAATAAGGCTGGCAACACAGATAGGATCCGGTCTTGTGGGGGTGCTTTACATACTTGATGAACCAAGCATAGGACTGCATCAGAGAGACAACAGAAAACTCATTGATGCTCTTCAAAGATTAAAAAATCTTGGCAATACCATAATAGTTATAGAACATGATGAAGAAACTATCAGAAGTGCTGATCATATTGTAGATATAGGTCCTGGAGCAGGTATTCATGGAGGGCATATAGTATTTAATGGTGTGCTTGAAGATATATATGATTGCAGGAAGTCTTTGACAGGGAAATATCTCACAGGAGAAAAATTCATACCGCTTCCGCAAAAACGCAGAAACGGAAACGGGAAAGTTCTTACAATAGAGGGAGCCTGCGAACATAATTTGAAAAATATAAATGTTTCATTTCCGCTGGGGAAATTTATAGTGATAACAGGTGTTTCCGGATCAGGCAAAAGCACCTTAATTAATGAAACTATGTATCCTGCTCTTTCAAATATTTTAATGAATTCCAGTTACAGGCCGGGAAAACATAATTTTATTAAAGGAGCATACAATCTTGACAAGGTTATAGTTATTGATCAGTCTCCAATCGGCAGAACTCCGCGCTCAAATCCTGCTACTTACACCGGAGTTTTTACTTATATCAGGGAGTTATTTTCAATGACAACTGATGCCAGAATAAAAGGATATAAACCAGGCAGATTCAGCTTTAATGTAAAAGGCGGAAGATGTGAAGCCTGCCAGGGTGACGGAGAAATAAAAATAGAAATGCATTTTCTTCCCGATGTATATGTTATGTGTGAAGTTTGCAAAGGCAAACGGTACAATAAGGAAACTCTGGAAGTAAAGTACAAGGATAAAAATATTGCAGATATATTAAACATGACCGTAGAAGAAGCAATCAGCTTTTTCGAGCATATTCCCAGAATTGTAAACAAACTGAAATATATTAATGATGTGGGACTTGGCTATATCAGACTCGGACAATCATCCACTACATTATCAGGCGGAGAAGCGCAAAGAGTAAAACTTTCTGCAGAACTTTCCAGAAAAAGCACGGGCAGTACCTTATATCTTCTGGATGAACCGACAACCGGGCTTCATTTTGATGATATTAATAAATTATTAAAAATATTGAACCGTCTCGCAGACGCCGGAAATACCGTGATAGTGATAGAGCATAATCTTGAAGTAATTAAAACGGCAGATTATATTATTGATCTGGGTCCTGAAGGCGGCAATCTGGGTGGTGAAGTTGTTGCAGCAGGAACTCCCGAGGAGATTGTAAAAGTTAGCGGGTCATATACCGGAAAATATTTAAAAAGTTATTTAACTAATGAAAAACATAAAAATCAAAAGCAATAATTTAATTTCTACTTTAAGTTTGCTTCCTAAAAAACCAGGTGTATATCTTTTTAAGGATGATAAGGGAAGAATTATTTATGCAGGTAAAGCAAAAATTTTATATAACAGGGTACGCAGTTATTTTTTAAGCAAGGAAAATATAGGTATTTCAGAATTAAAAGCATCTTATTTTTCTGAAAAAATTAACGAAATAGATTACCTGGTTACAGACAATGAAGTTGAAGCTCTTATACTTGAATTAAATTTAATAAAAAAATATCGTCCTAAATATAATACCAACTTAAAAGATGACAAGTCATATCCTTTTATTGCAATTACCGCAAATGAGGAATTTCCCAGAATGATAGTAACAAGAAACAGGAATATCAAAGGGGCAAAATATTTTGGTCCCTATACAAATGCTCTTGCATTGCGGGAAATTGCAGAATATCTTAGAAAAATATTCATGCTTAGAGACTGCAGTAAATCCAAACCAGGAAAACACGCAAATAAACCATGCCTTAATTTTCATATAAAATTATGCTCGGGTCCGTGTATTGGAAAGATAGAAAGCGGGCAGTATAAAAAAAATATTGAATATATTATGTTTTTTCTGAGAGGGGAAGATAAAAGTATCATTAAAAATCTTACGAAAGAGATGGATACATTTGCAGCCAATATGGAATATGAAAAAGCTGCTGAGATAAAGAACAAACTCGAACTTATCAGACAGCTTTATAATAAACAAAAAATATATATAAGTGATGAAAACTCTTCAGATTATGTAGCGGTTGCAAGAGATGAAAATACTGCTGCTTCCAGCATATTTATGTACAGACAGGGTGAACTTGCAGGATTTAATAATGTTATGATTACCAGTTTTGGCAGTGAAACCCTTGAAGAGATTTTGTCTGATTTTTTAATAAAATATTATGAAAATATAAATAATATGCCTTCAAAAATATATATTCCCTTTGAAATCGGAGATATTGATACAATTTCAGCCTATTTTAAAAAGATTAAGGGCAAAAAAATTGAGTTTAAAGTACCGAAAATACGGAAAAATAAAAGCATAATTGATATGTCAATAAATAACTGCAGGCTTTTTCTTGAAAAGAAAAAATTTGAAAAACAGTCAAATTTCAATAAAGTATTTTCTGATGTAATGGACTTAAAAAATGCTTTAAAACTTAAAAACATTCCAAGAAGAATTGAATGTTATGATATCTCAAATCTTAAAGATTCATTTCCTGTAGGCTCAATGGTGGTTTTTTTAGATGGTAATCCAGTCAGGAAAGATTACAGGCATTTTAAAATTAAAACGATAACAGGACAAGATGATTTTAAGATGATTAATGAAATTTTAAAAAGAAGGTTAAGGTATTTAAATAATGGCGGAATTGAGATTGAGGAAAGTTTTTATCAAAAACCTGATTTAATAATCATAGATGGCGGCAAGGGACAGATGAATGCTGCAAAAGAAGCATTGAATGAAACAGGTATGTCTGACAAAATAGACCTGATAAGTCTTGTCAAAAAGGAAGAAATTATTTTTAGCAGCAATTTTAAAGAAGGTATAACTTTTGAAAAAAGTAAAAATTTTATGAGAATGATAATCAGGATAAGAGATGAGACCCACAGGTTTGCGGTAGAATTTCATCAAAAATTAAGGAATAAAAATATGACAGTATCTTTTCTTGATAATATTAAAGGCATAGGAGAAAAGAAAAAACAATATATTTATGAAAAAATCAGTTCGATGGATGATTTTAAAAACTTTACCGTAGAAGATCTGGCTGATATAAAAGGTTTAAATTATAAAGATGCAAAAAATATTTATGATGCAATTCATAAGTGATTTCAGATGGGATTTTTAAAAATAATATTAAAATGGATTTTATCAACACTGGCAATCACAATAACTTCTTATGTCCTGCCATTTATTGAAATATCAGGTGATTCCGTATTGAAACGTATCGGCATAGCATTTATAGCCGGGTTAGTTTTAGGAATTATAAATTTATTTATTAAACCTGTAGTTAAACTTTTTGCACTTCCTGTCAATATCCTCACCCTTGGTTTATTTAATATCATCATTAATGCAGGTATGCTCTGGATTGTAGATTATTTTGTTGATGGCTTTAAAGTTTCGGGGTTCTGGGGGTATATCTGGAGCTCTTTACTCATCAGTATTATTACCGTAACTTTATCCAGAATCTTTCTTTATGAAAGAAAAGGTGAAAAAGATGATAAGGGCGAATAATAATTTTTTATTTAATACAAATGGTTTTTAAGATAAAATCTAAAACATATGAGAAATTGATAAATAAAAATTAATCTATGAAAGAGAAATATAAAATAAAATTAATTATAATAACAGGTTTATCCGGAGCTGGAAAATCTGAAGCATTAAAATATTTTGAGGATGCAGGTTATTACTGCATAGATAATCTGCCTGCGCAACTGATTTTAAATCTCATAGATTCTTTTACTGAAAGTGATAAAAAAATTGACAGGATTGCACTTGCTATTGATTTAAGAAGCGGATATTTTTTTGATGAGATATATAAATCGCTTGAAAAAATTAAGGGACTGGGTATAAATTATAAGATTTTGTTTCTTGAAGCTTCAAAAAGTGTACTTATAAAAAGATTTTCACTGACAAGAAGAAAGCATCCTCTGGTCGAAGACGGCAATCTTGATCTTGGGATACAGAAGGAAATTGAAAAGATGCATAACCTTCGCGAAATTTCTGATCTGATTATTGATACCACACTGCTTTCTCCAAAAGAATTAAGAATGGCAATCACAGATAATTTAATGAGTGAAACTGAAAAAAAAAGTCAGATTCAGATTTCGGTGATTTCTTTCGGATACAAATATGGTATTCCCCAAAATGTTGATATTATAATGGATGTGAGGTTTCTTCCCAATCCTTTTTACGATGAAAATTTAAGGGATTTAAACGGAGAAGATAAAGAAGTTATACATTATGTTTTAAACAGAGAGGAAACCAAAGAATTTTTAATGATGTTTGAAAAACTTCTGGATTTTCTGATTCCGAATTATATTGAAGAAGGTAAAAGCTATCTTGGTATAGGAATAGGCTGTACAGGAGGAAGACACAGATCTGTTGTAATTTCTGAACGGATTTATGAATATTTAAAAGTAAGGCGATATTCTGTAAAACTTTTACATAGAGATATTGCAAAAGAATAAAACTTATTTGTTTTAATTACCGGATTTTTATATAATCTTATATTCCGTTTTTTTTGGATTTAATAATGGATAATTAAACTATTTTGGTTTAAATTGTTATAAATTTGTTACAGTATGCTTGACCTGTAGATTTGATATTAAAAAAGAATAATTTAAAAAATAAATTATTATGTTAATGAATGGGAGGAAAAATGGCAATCAAAGTTGGAATTAATGGTTTTGGCAGAATAGGCAGAATTACCTTAAGAACAATCTTAAAATATGATAAAGATAAAGATATTGATATCGTGGCAATCAATGATCTGGCAGATGCAAAAACACTGGCGCTGCTGTTAAAATATGACTCAGTTTTCAGACCGCTTGAAAATGAAATAACGGCAGGGGATGATTTTATTGCAATTGATGGTAAAAAAATTCCTGTAACTATGCATAAGGATCCTGCTGAACTTCCATGGAAGGAAAAAGGTGTCGAAGTTTGTATTGAGTCCACGGGAAAATTCAGAAAAAAAGAGGAAGTTCAGAAACATCTGGATGCAGGTGCTAAAAAAGTTATAGTTACTGTTCCAATGAAAGGCAATGGAGCAGATGCTACAATAGTTTTGGGTGTAAATGAAGAAGCATATGATAAGTCAAAGCAT
>JAMDDL010000127.1 GCA_023488645.1 Actinomycetota bacterium
CTGGAGATTTGTATGACAAGATCAATCCTTTTCTTAAACCTTTGTATGACGGGTTATATGAAATGCTTGATGTTGAAATGTTCCAGCAGTATATGGAAATGAATATTATTGAAGTAATTCCCCTGGCGTACATGAGAGGAAGAACATTAAATGATTCCTTTATCATCCTTGATGAAGCACAGAATACCTCCCCCGAGCAGATGAAAATGTTTCTGACAAGGCTCGGTTTTGGTTCAAAGGTGGTAATAACAGGAGATATAACGCAAATTGACCTTCCTGAAGGAAAACAGTCAGGACTAATAATTGTTAATAATATTCTTAAGGGAATTTCCGGAATAGATTTTGTTTATCTTACATCAAGCGATGTAGTAAGGCATAATCTTGTTCAAAAAATTGTGAATGCTTATAAAGATTATGAAGATGATGCAGTAAGCAGGTCAAAATTAAAGGAATCTGAAAAAAAAGAAGAATAGTGTATTAAGTTATTAATAATAATGATGTTTTCAAAAAAGATTAAAAATCAAACCAGGGAAATAGTTAATCCTGACGATCATGTCAACAATAAAGGCAGCTTCTTTAGCAAATATTTCAGTTTAAAAAGCAGTTTTGCACAAAAATTGTATATATTTGTTCTGACTTTTGCTGTCATTGTCAGTATCCTGTCATATAATTTCACTCCAGATTTAGGCATCAGGCTGGGGGAGGCAAGCCCCAGAACCATAAAGGCAAATAAAAGCATTGAATTTGAAGATGCTGCAAAAACACAGGAGGACAGAAACAGGAGAGAAATAGAAGTTGAAGATATTTATAATTATGATCCGGGGGTTTTAAATAATACTGAAGGAGTGCTTTATCAGATAAGATATTTTTTTGCACTCGCAAAAATTATTTCCAAAAAGGTTTTTGAAACTCCCGAAGAAAGAGTAGATTATTTTGCAAGCCTTATAGCCAGCGACTACAGTGAAGAAGATTTAAAAACAGCACTTGCCCTTGATTTCGAGGAAAACAACATGCTGATGAATGAAACTTTAAATCTTGCAAAATCAATAATGAAGGAAAACATAAAGCCAAATGATGTTGATGCGAAAAAGGTTGGGGTAGTAAAAGTTGTAGAAAATGATGCTGCCGTTAAAGCTGAAGATAAAAATTTAGTAGTAAATATTCTGCAGAAAAATCTTAAACCCACAGCAATTTTTGATCCTGTTGCTACTGAAAAAGCAAGAAAACAAGCCAGAGAAGAAACTCCGCCTCATATTGTTACAGTTACTGAAGGTCAGACAATAATAAGCGAGGGAGATATCGCAAATGAAAATGATATACTTATTTTAAATAAATTGGGGCTTTTAAATACAGGTTTTAACTGGAAAGTATTTTCATATATCGGACTGATTAATATTGTGGTTTTAGTTATCTTTTATTTTTACATTTATAAATTCAACAAAAATATTTTCAATAATACAAAAAAACTGCTAATTACTTCAACAATAATAATAATTTTTATTGCATTAATAAAATTATTTACAACATTATCCTCATTTCATTTGAATCTATGGGTTTATCTTTTCCCAATGATAGCTGCTTCAATGCTTTGCTCTATAATTTTTGACACAAGAGCAGGGATAATTCTTTCACTGGTTCTGGCTGTTAATTTTGGCATTGCAGCTAATTTTGATTATCAGTTGTCATTAATTTATTTCCTTGGCGGTATTTTTGCAACCTTTATGGTTTCAAATGTATCTCAAAGAAACAGCATAATGAAGGGTGGTTTCTTTAGCTCGCTTTTTTTAGCTTTTTTATTTTTTATTGTAAATTTGATTGGCGGAGACTTGAAATCAATTTTACTTTACACAGTTTTGGGAATAGTAAATGGCGTGGTATCAGCAATTATTACAATAGGACTGCTGCCATTTATTGAATCTTCATTCAGAGTAGTTACGGCAATGGGACTTCTGGAATTATCTCATACCGACCAGCCGCTTTTAAAGGAGCTGCTTATCAATGCTCCCGGTACATATAATCACAGTCTTCTTGTAAGTCATCTTGCAGAATCATGCGCAAATGCTATAGGAGCAGACGGTCTGCTTGTAAAGGTAGCAGCACTGTATCATGATCTGGGAAAGATGAAAAGGCCTGAATATTTTTATGAAAACCAGATGAATGTTGAAAACATACATAATAAACTGAATCCATCAATGAGCAAGAATATCATTTCAAATCACATAAAGGATGGAGTTGAAATTGCCATAAAAAATAAAATCCCAAAGAAAGTTGTTGAAATAATTTCGCAGCATCACGGTAATTCGGTCATTACTTATTTTTATAAAAAACAAAAAGATATGGAAGCAGAAAAGATGCTTGCCTCAAATCCTGATGCAATAATGGAAGGACACTTCAGATATCCTGCCAGGAAGCCTCAAACAAGAGAAGCAGCCATACTGATGCTTGCAGATACTGCAGAAGCTGCAGTCAGATCAATTGAAAAAATAACTCCAAAAAAGATAGAACAAATGGTCAGCGATATAATTAAATCAAAGATTGCTGATGAACAGCTAAGCGAAGCAGATATAACAATAAAAGAAATAAACACAATTAAAAGCACATTAATTGAAGGACTGATATCCATATATCATACAAGAATCTCATATCAGGATACAGGACTGAAAATCCTTTCACAGCAGGCTTAAGTAATTTTTAAAACTTAGAGAAAGCGAAAAAAATGGATGTAATTGTAATTAATAATCAGAAGGATTTTGATGTTGAGGCTAATGAAATTATAAAAATTTCCGATTATTTATTTAAAAAACTTGAAAGGGAAGAAAGCAGTGAGCTTAACATTGTTTTTATAGGCAAGGAAGAGATGAGGGATATAAATAAAAAATACAGAAATATTGATAAAGAAACAGATGTGCTTTCCTTTTCTTATCTTAATGATAAAAATGTATTTGGTTTTATTGATGATGCTGAAAGTTTCAAGGACGAGTATGGATTTTTTACTATTGGAGAAATATTAATCTGTCCGTCAGTTGCAAGTGAAAATATTAAGATTTATAAAAAAAACTGGAGTCTTACCAAGGAACTGATTTTTTTAATAATTCATGGAATGCTGCATATATATGGCTATGATCATGAAAAAGCAGAAGAAAAATTATTAATGGAAAAGAAGCAGGAGTCACTGCTTTCTGAAGTTGAGAAGCAGTTTAAAATTTAACATTGACATATATAGTAAAATTTAGTTGAGTCTTATTTTTTTCCTTTTAGAAGTGGCAAATAAAAATGCAAAATAAAAATTTTAGTAAAGTCTTTTATGAGCAACATTATTATAAAAGAAATAAAAGATTTTAATCTGGATTTTGTTCTGGAAATAAAACAACTGGAAATTGAAAATTTGGGTGAAGCTTCGGGGATAAATGAGTGGATAATACCTGTAATAATTAAATACGGCAAACTGATAGTTGCAGTTAAAAAAGATGACTTTATGCAAAAAAGCAGCAGGGAATTAATAATAGGAGTAAATGAATTAATAAGAGACTGGAATGACTTCAGCAGAGCTTTCATACATTCATTTTACATAAAGGAAGGTTTCAGGAATAAAGGCACAGGCAGTTTGCTTCTTGGAGAATCAATAAAAATTTTAAAAAGGGATAAGATAAAAAAAATAGAGCTGACTGTAGATCCTCAAAATATTTCCGCCATCCGTTTTTATGAGAAATTTGGTTTTAAATTGCTTGAGTTTAAAAAAAACATGTACGGCAAAGATATCAACAGAAATATAATGCTTTGTAATATTTAATGGAAAATTTAAATTTTAAGTCAGGTTTTGTGGTAGTGGCAGGCAGAACAAACACAGGCAAGTCAACTTTAATAAATAATATTCTGGGCAGTAAAATTTTAATAACTTCAGATAAAGCGCAGGCAACGAGAAACAGAACAAACTGTATTTATAATGATAAAGATTCTCAAATAATATTTGTAGATGTTCCCGGATTTTTAAAACCAAAGAATCTTTTAACAGAAAAACTTAATAAACTGATTCTTGATACTATTGCGGATGCAGATATTGTTCTTGATGTTGTTGATTCTTCGACAGGCATTGGCAGGGGAGATTTTTTTATTTTTGAAAAAATAAGGAAAACACACAAACCTGTGATTCTGCTTGTAAATAAGATTGATATAACTTCCAGGAAAAAACTTGAAATTGAACTGGAAAAGATTAAAGATTTTGATTTTTTTAAGGAAATAATTATGATTTCAGCTCTTAAGGACAGAAATTTCAATAAATTGATATCTGCAGTAAAAAAGTATCTGCCGCAGGGCCCTGCATATTATCCGGAAGATATGATATCAGACAGACCTGTAAGAAATATAGCGGAAGACATTATCCGTGAGAGCCTGATATCTGTACTTGAAGATGAGCTTCCTCATTCAGTAACTGTTGAAACAGATAAATTTGAAGAAGGGCTTACAAAAAATAAGGAAAAAATAACAAAAATAAGTGCAGTAATTTATGCGCAAAGACAGACGCATAAATTAATTATCATAGGTAAAGGCGGCCTTATGCTTAAAAAAGCAGGAATGAAAGCAAGGATTATGCTTGAAGAATTCCTTGGAACAAAGGTTCACCTTGAGCTTTGGATAAAAGTAAGAAAAAACTGGACTAATGATGAGACTGCCTTAAAGGACTTTGGATATGATTATTAAAATTTGCATTTATAAATTTTTATTTTGATTATCAATTTTTTTATATTTCTGTTAAAAAATTAGTTTACGGAAAGGTCTGGTGGTTATTACGTTAACAAGAGAGCAATTAGCAAAAACTATTGATCTAACTTATTTAAAACCTATTGCAAATGTCAAGGAAATTGAAAGTTTATGCAGGGATGCGAAAAAATATCATTTTGCATCGCTTTGCGTGAATCCATGCATGATAACTATAGTCAGAAGATTTCTTACTGATACAGATGTCAAGGTTTGCTCTGTTGTTGGTTTTCCTCTTGGCGTGAACACAACAGAAACAAAAGTTTTTGAAGCGAAGGATAATGTAAAAAAAGGTGCAGATGAAATTGATGTTGTCATGAATCTTGGAGCACTTAAAAGCGGTAATTTTACTTTTATTGAAAAGGAACTTTTAATCATTGTAAATGTTATAAGAAGAGAGCAAATGGCTGAATATAACAAGCATATTAATATTAAA
The DNA here is from genome assembly GCA_023488645.1 of Actinomycetota bacterium. Classification (GTDB taxonomy): domain Bacteria; phylum Actinomycetota; class Humimicrobiia; order Humimicrobiales; family Humimicrobiaceae; genus JAMDDL01. Next base: position 5,192 of record JAMDDL010000127.1, read on the forward strand.
GTAATCATAGAGACAGGTAATCTTCTCAAGGATGAAATCAGAAAAGTATGCAAGATTATTGAAGACATCGGGGCAGACTTCATTCAGACATCCACCGGCTATGGAGCAAGAGGAGTGGAACTTGATGATGTAAGACTTATAAGGGAAGTTGTTACAAGAAACATAGGCGTAAAAGCTTCCGGCGGGATAAGGTCATTTAAAGATGCCCAGGCTTTAATTGATGCGGGTGCCACCAGACTTGGAACAAGCGCCGGTGTTGAAATTATGGATGAGTATATTAATTTATTTGATAAATAGATTCTTATAATACATGGAATTCTGCAAATATGGCTACATATAAAGCCAGTTCTATTGTTCTTAAATCCTGCAAGCTTGGAGAGGCAGATAAAATCGTCAGGCTGTTCTCAATCGAGCATGGCATAATAAATGCTGTAGCTAAGGGTGCCTGCAATTTCAAAAGCAAATTTTCAGGAAGGCTTGAACTATATAATGTGATCGATAGTGAGATTTCCCGGGGAAGGAATCTTGACGTGATTTCACAGGCGGAAATCATTGAAATATTTCAAAATATATCTTCTGATTTTTTTAAATTCAATATTGCTCAAATAATCAGTGAAATTATTCTTAAAACTCAATCAGAGGGATCTTCTTCAGTAAGCATTTTCCGGCTGGTTTATGTGGTTTTAAAGGAAATAAACAGATGTGCATTCAATGATAGCACTACTCTTAAAAAAATTCTTGCTTTTTTTATTGCAAAATTATTAAAAATTATGGGATATGTACCATTATTTGAAACATGCAGTATTTGCTCAAGAAAATTATATGATAAGGAAGATACATATGATACACATAACTTGAGAGGATTTGCATTTTCAATTAAATATGGTGGGGCAATCTGCGATGACTGCAGAAGAAATGCCGGCAAGCTGCTGTTTGTTGACAGCCGATGTTCAAATGAACTGATTAATCTATTTATCTTAAAAATTGAAGATATTGTTAAATGTAATATTTCTGAAAAAAATATGAAAGAATTATTGTATATTCTTGAAAATTATTTTATCTACCATACTGAAACAAATATTGAAAGTTTTAATTATTTAAAAAAAATAGAAAATATCTGAGAACCTATAGTCTATTGAAATTTAGTCTACTTTTTATTGAAAAAGCTACAAGCAACCGGGAAGGTAAAATGTCTTGGGCGGGGTAAATATGCACAGTGGGAAAATGTTTAATTAGGTAATTTAATAAGGTAATAAAGAATGTCTAAATTGTTATCATATGCGAGATATCTTGAATAAGAAATAAAACAGAGAAGTGGTATCGATGCTTCCACACTCGACAAGCATTTTCTTCAAGAATCTGGGGAATTAGATGAATGATGTCATACTAAAATAATCTTTTTCTTAATTCATCCGGGTTAAAATACTTCTGAATATTGATACCATCATCTTTCCTTTTGGTATCATGCAAATACTTATTTTCATAATCATTGATTAAAGCATCAACTCTTTTTCTGCCTTAGTCCTTCTTGAACCTGCTTGAGTATCTGATTTTAAGCATTTAAATCCTCTATCAGTGCATTTACACTGTCGAGGGTTTTACTCATGTTGCGGTTATTATTGACATCATCAATTGCCTTCAAGGTTTCGGCATTAGGCTTTTCAATGCGAAGTTCAAAAGGAATACCGCCGTAACGAACGGAATAGCGTAGAAAGATATTAATAGCTGTTGACATATTAAGTCCAAGTTCTGAAAATACAGCTTCCGCCTTGCGTTTTAAATCTTCATCGACACGAATGTTTAAATTGGTTGTATTTGCCATAATAATAGCTCCTTTCATTGATTATTTATAGTATATTATATGTGATATGTCAATATATTTTATATATATGCTTTACATTGTCATTATATTTTTTGATTCCGCACTCCAAGTGTACGGAGTATTGCATATCCCGAGTCTGAATTTAAAGTGATAAATCCTGATAACTATATGGATTTTATTATCTAAAAAAAAATAGAAAAAGAATTCCGGTCATTCCCCGATATAGAAAGTTTCTCTCTACCGATATATTTTTATCTAAGAAATCTTGAATAAGAATGTCTTAGTTGTTATCATATTCAAGATATCTTGAATAAGAAATAAGAAAAATTTTTATATTTAAATTTAGTTAAATAAGCAGAAAGGGATACTATGAGTAGCAGAAGTGGCCAGTATGTTCTTCAGTCTGCAGGTTATAAGGCTTTCATTCCCAAACCGCTTCAACTCAAAATTCCAATCAAATTTAATAATGAACTGCAGCTTCTTTTATCGAAAGCTGATCGTGCTTTGGCCAGATTGGATGGAGTTTCTTATACTCTGCCCAATCCCGACTTTTTTGTTGCTATGTATGTGAAGAAAGAGGCCGTTTTGAGTTCTCAAATCGAAGGAACTCAAGCTTCCTTAGTTGATGTACTTGAATTCGAAGCAGGAGTAAAAGACGTGAAAAAAGTTCAGGATGTAGAAGAGGTTATTAACTACGTTAAAGCAATGAATTATGGCCTTGACAGGCTTAAAAAGTTGCCAATGTCACTACGATTGATAAAAGAAATTCATGCAGTTTTACTTGAAGGTGTCAGGGGAAGCAGTAAGACGCCGGGTGAATTTAGAAAAACTCAGAATTGGGTAGGTCCTCCAGGATGTTTATTGAAGGATGCGACTTTTGTTCCCCCACCGCCAGATGAGATGATCAAGGCTATGGGTGACCTAGAAAATTTCATTCATACCAAGAATCCTATACCCCCCCTTGTTAAATCAGCTCTTATTCATTATCAGTTTGAAACAATTCACCCTTTCTTAGATGGAAACGGTAGGATCGGTCGATTATTAATTACGTTTCATTTGTGCTGGGAGGAAATTCTTGGTCGCCCGCTTCTGTATTTAAGCTATTATTTCAAGCGCAGCCGTCAGGAATATTATGACCGATTGAATTTGGTTAGGGAGAAGGATGATTTTGAGGGGTGGATCAAGTTTTTCCTTGAAGGAGTTCTCGAAGTCTCCGAACAGGCGACACAAACTGCACGTAGAATAATGGCTCTGCAAAAATCTAATAATGACAGACTTCTGAAGGCTGGTGTGGCAAGCCCCCTATCTGTAGCCCTTTTAGAAAATATTTTTTCTTATCCTATTATTGATGTTACCGAGGTGAAGAAACTCCTTGATACGACATATGAGACAGCCAACAGTTTGGTAAAAAAATTCGAGAAAGCTGGAATATTAAAGGAGGTTACTGGTAAACAGCGTGGTCGACTTTATGCTTATGTTGATTTTTTAGATATCATTGCTGAAGGCACTAAGATTTAGGGAAATCATAAATTTTAACAAATCTGTGGATTTAAATTAAAGAAAGCAAAAAAACCAAGAAACTGGAGTATTTCTTTTATTTTTTTCTTAATTTGATTTAAGCGTTTTTATAATATTATGATATAATCATATGTTTAAATAAAATTTGCACAAAATAATTTGCACAAAAAATTTTCAAGTTATAAAAATTGACTATAATTTTAATAATTATTAAAATAATTTCTTATGGATTTTCAGGATATAATATTTAATTTACAAAAATACTGGGCAGACAAGGGTTGTATAATAAAGCAGCCCCTTGACCTTGAAAAGGGTGCAGGCACATTTAATCCCGATACTTTTTTAAGATGCCTCGGTCCCGAGCCATGGAAGGTAGCTTATGTTGAACCTTCAAGACGGCCAACCGATGGAAGATATGGCGAAAATCCCTTCAGAACCCAGTATTATTACCAGTTTCAGGTTTTGCTCAAACCATCTCCTGATGATGTTATTGATTTATATCTGGGTTCACTTTCAAGTCTTGGGATTGATTTAAAGAACCATGATATCAGGTTTGTTGAAGATGACTGGGCTTCCCCTACTATTGGGGCTGCAGGACTGGGATGGGAAGTCTGGGCTGACGGAATGGAAATCACTCAATTTACATACTTTCAGCAAATGGGTGGAATTTCACTTAAACCTGTTTCAGCAGAAATAACCTATGGTCTTGAAAGAATTGCAATGTATTTACAGGATAAAGACAGTTTCTGGGATCTTACATGGACAAACGGCATAACCTATGCTGATATCCATCTGGAATCTGAAAAACAATGGTCGGTATATAATTTTGAGGTGGCAGATGTTGAAATGCTGCTTGATTTGTTTGAAAAATTTGAAAAGGAATTTAAAAATGCCATAAGTTGCGGGCTTGTTTTTGTAGCTTGTGAATATGTGCTTAAATGTTCCCATGTATTTAACCTTCTGGACGCACGGGAAGCCATCAGCGTTTCAGAAAGAACTCTTTATATCGCAAGAGTAAGAAACCTCGCAAAAGAGATGTGCAGCGAATATATTTCCCAAAGAGAAAAATCAGGATTTCCTCTTTTAAAAAATAATGCAGAAACAACATGGAAAAGAAATTAATATTTGAAATTGGAACAGAAGAACTTCCTTCTTCATGCTTAAATGAAGGAATTGCATCCTTAAAAAATATAATTTATGACAGATTTATAAAAAACAGGCTGAGTTTTGGCAAAGTTGAAACCTTTGGAACGCCAAGGAGAATTATAGCCGAAGTTCATAATTTAAAAGATATCCAGGATTCCCTTGAAAAGATTATAACAGGCCCGCCCGAAAAA
>JAMDDL010000086.1 GCA_023488645.1 Actinomycetota bacterium
CTTTTAAATATCTGATAGTGCATATATTTAAATATCTGTCTGAAACTGATTTAAAAGACCTTCCATATAAACCAGCAACAGGTTTTACCGAAATCAATCTTAAAAGTTTTCTAATAAATTCGGTGTTGAGGTTATTTTGTATGTTATTGATGACCTGTGTTTTTAATGACTGAATGCTCATGAAATTTATATTAATATGCTAAGTTTTTATTTGTTTTCTATATTATTTGTATTATTAATTGAATTTTACCCGCAAAAAAAGTTTATTGAAAATATATTTTTATGATTGTTAGCATTTCCTTTTTCGTGATTGCAAACAAATTATTGAATCAGGGCTAGGTGTTTCGAAAACACGCAAGCTTTGCCCCAGCGAGTCAAAGCTTGCTCGGATTCAGGCTTCGCTCTCCTCTTTACAGAGGAACCTTGCCCGCTCAGCCTTCATACGATTTTCTCAACACCAAGCCTTGATTCTTGGCCTGATTCTTGAGTCTTACTTTTGTCCCTATCACGAAATTGGAAATGCTTCCTTTATAATTTATATTAATAGACTTATATTTATGTTAACATTTCATAAAAAGCTTCGATACGGGTTCTTATCTGGCCTAAAGATGAACTTCCGTATTCAATGTCAAGAAAAAGCGATGGAATATTTAATTTTTCAAGCTCCTTTTTGAGTTCAGGATAAAAATAAAGAGTATTATCGCAAAATTTAAGACTGGCAAAAATTACCGCATTTATTTTTTTGCTGATTATGGTATTTTTTATTGAATTTAATTTTTCATTAAGTGCCGTCATTCGAAAGCAGAAAGGTTTTTTTAAGTATCCCCGAGCAATTGCATCTAAGATTATGTTTATATAATCTTCATCGTTTTCTTTATTTTTTTGCTCATTTAAACTGTCCAAATTACACTTTTTGGTTTCAATATCCAAATCATTTAAATTTATCTGAAAATCAAAATATCTTGAGCTTGCGCATAAATCACCTGAAATTACTTTAATATTTAAATCAGAAAATATTTCCCAGAATTTTTCATCATTTATATAGTTACCTATGACCATTATTTTTAGATTGTTTGCGCTGTTTTTAATATTTGTCAAAAACTCTTCATTGTCAGTAATTTTTAAAAAGTTTTTTATAAAATTTTCAATATCAGGGATAAATATTTTATTTTCAGTGCTTACTGCCAGGTCCATGATTTTAAAATACTGGCTTGTTGAAATAAAGTTGTTTGAATCAGATTCATAAAATAGTGTTAGTTGGCTCAATAATTTTCGTTTATTATTAATAATTGCAACAGATTTAATTAAATCTTTTGAGTTAATATTACTATTGGAACTTACAGATTTTACAAATTCAAGAAGTTTCTTTAATCTTTCTTTAAAAAATTCGCAGGAATTTTTATCATAATTTCTCGGGACGTCAAGTATAAAAGAAGGGGTTTCTTTATTATAAACTGAAAATAAATCATAAAGTCTTCTCATACCATCACAGGATGTGGCAAAAATTATTGAACCGGGAAATTTACTTTTTTTATGAGCTTCTTCCCAGATAGCCTTAATGTACGGACAGAAATTTACAGGAAGATAACCTTCAGCAAAGCGGCTGTTTATATCACCCTTAATTCTTATAGCATTTAAATTACCCGATATTAATATTTCTTCAGGAATATAAGTACATGAATATCCAATGCAATTATGCAGATTAGCAGGATCTTTTTCTGATTGAAATGTTTTTTTAAAAAAATTATTTATTATTTCGCTGTTTTCAGTTTGCATAAATTGTTTTACAGGGTAAAGTATTTATTTAAAAAAAATTATAAAGATATTAAGATAAAACTTATTTTTTGTCTAACATTTGCATATATTTCGGTTAATTTAATTTGAGGTGATTTTGACTGATACATTTTTCAAAATAAGGTTTACTAAAAAAATAAGATACTTTTAAAAAATATTTTTATTTAAGGAGATGCTGGTTTGGGAACAAAATTATTTTTAGTAAGGCATGGCAAAACACAATGGAACATGGAAGGCAGATATCAGGGAATAACAAATACTTCACTTACTGCGGAGGGAATAAAACAAGGTAAATTAGCTGCCAGATATTTATCCAGGGTTAATTTTTCAGGTTTTTATACAAGCCCTTTCGGCAGAGCCCTGGAAACTTCAGAAATTTTTAAGAAAGTTTTAAAAACAGGTTATGCGGTTAGAGAAAATTTAAGAGAAATGAGCTTTGGCAAATGGGAAGGTCTTAAATTCGATGATATAATTTCAAAATACAATAATGATTTTCAAAAATGGCTTGTAAATCCTTTTATTAATCCTCCGACACAAGGCGAAAGTTTTTTAGAGCTCATTGAAAGGGGAGAAAAGGAGATAAACAGAATATTAAGCGAAAACGAAGATGAAAGTAATATTCTTATAATCACTCATGGGGGTTTTATTGTGGCAATGCTTGTTCATTGGTTAAAAATTGCACCCCAGAGATGGAGTTCAATAATTCAAAGTCATGGTGCAATAAATATAGTTATCATGGACAAGCAAATCCCGTATATTTCACAAATTAATTTCACCGGTCATTTATATAAGTACTATGATGACACATCTGAAAGGATAATAAAAAATTACAGCAGGTTAAAAAGAGATTAAAGACGGTTTCAAAGGTAAAGACATAAATAAAAGTTTATAGTTTGGAAGCGTCTACTTTTTGGTGATAGAAAAATTATTGGATCGACGGCTGGGTATCTCAAGACACGCAAGCTTTGCCCCAGCGAGTCAAAGCTTACTCTGATTTCAGGCTCGCTCTCCTCTCTAAAGAGAGGAACCATGCCCGCTTCGCCTTCATAAAGGTCTTTTCGACACCCAGCCATCGATTTTTTTGCAACCATGCTTTTACACCTATCACGAAAAAATAGATGCTAACTATAGTTTTAATGCTATTGTCAAATTTAAATAAATGTTATAATATGCACAATCGGTATTTATTAATTGTCAATGTTAGCATTAAAAAAACTAAATATTTGCGATTAAATTACAAAATCAGACTGATAAAGCACCTGCTTTAGCGGGAGGGGACGAATCAGTCTTTGTATCCTTTTTTTAAATATGCTAATATATCTTTGGTAACACCCGCTGGTCGTTCGGGTAGAACAGTCGAGAAACTGGTCTGACGAGGGCTATCAAGCCTAAAGACTCAGATCTGCCAGCGTTAAAATCAAAGTTCGAGAATCTCTTGAATTTATTCAGGAGAGTGTCAACTTTCTGCTCTATTAATAGACGATAGAGCCTAATAAAAAAGTTATTAGTCCATAGGAGGTATGTGTTTTGAGAAATTATGAGATCATGCTCATTTTTGATGCATCTCTTGAAGAAAATGACATTGAAAAAGAGCTTAAGAAAGTTACTTCAATTATTGAAAAAGGCAAGGGTTCCGTCATTGATTCACAAAAATGGGGCACAAGAAAGCTTGCATATCCAATTAAACATCAGGAAAATGGCTACTATCATCTTATTAATTTTACCAGCAACGAGACAGTCATTAATGAAATTGACAGGGTAAATAAAATTAATGATAAGATATTAAGACATCTTATAGTTAAGGATGAAAAAAGTTCTGCAGTATAATATTATCTTCTAAAAAACAAGAAGGTGAATTATGGCTTCAAATCCATTTGTTATGGTAATAAGCGGAAATTTAACAAGAGATCCTGAATTAAGATTTACTCCGTCCGGCAGTCCGGTAGCTACTTTCGGCCTGGCGGTTAACAGAAATTATCAGGACAGAAAAACATCCGAATGGGTGGAAAACACTGAATTTTATAAAGTAATAGCATGGTTTAAATTAGCAGAAAATTGTGCTGAAAGCTTAAAAAAGGGTGACAGAGTTGTTGTTGTTTGCAGAAAACTTGCAGCATCGGCTTACGAAAAGGATGGTCAACAAAGAGCAACTATGGAAGTTACTGCAGGTATTGTTGCTCCAAGTCTTGAATTTGCAACTTGTGATATTAAAAAGAATGCCAGATCAGAGTTTCCTCAGGAATTTGGATCGGCAGCTCAGCCGAACCATGTCGAAGAAGATCTGGATTTTTCAAATGAAGATATCCCTTTTTAATTTGACAATTTTTACAAATTTTGAAGTGTTATTTAAATAAAGGAGGCAATAAAAATTGGGTAGGAAAAAAGGCAGCAGAGAAGAAAGAAATGTCAGAGATTCAAAGAATTCTCTTTTGAATTTAAGACAAAGAAAAAGATTCTGCTATTTCTGCAAGGAAAATATTGAACATATTGACTATAAAGATATTTCAATGCTTAGAAAGTTTGTGTCGGATAAGGGTAAAATAAGACCAAAAAGATCGTCAGGTAATTGTGTCCAGCACCAGAGGATGATTGCAAAAGCTATCAAAAGAGCAAGAGAAATAGCATTAATGCCTTATTTTGTCAGATAAAAATTTAAAATAAAAAATAAAAATATGTCCTTTGATAATATAAATAATGTAAATCAGCAAAAAAGTAATTTATTTAAACTAATACTGCTGACCGTACTTGCTTATATTGTTTTGATTGTAAGTGTTTTTATTCCCTTTATCGGAATAATAGGGCTTGCACTCATTTCAATTCCTTCAATAAAATTAATGCTTGAAGGAAGAAAATGGGAAAGCATATTATGCGCGTTAATTGGAAGTTTTGTGCTTTTTTTTATTGACTGGACTATGCCGGTATTTTTTTTTGTTTTTGTAATTTGTACTGCTTTGGTTTATTTATATTGCTTTAAAAGAGGGAAAAGTCCTTTTTTTATAATTACCTTAAACAGCATATTATTTATAGCTCTGATTATTTTGTATATATTGGCGGTTTCATTTGCCAGGCAGGAAAATCTGATTATAAGTTTTTTGAATAATTATAAAACTGTAATAAATAATTTTCCGGCAGATCCTCTGGTAAAGCAATATATGCAGATTATGGCAATCAGCGAAACACAGTTTAAAACATTATATGAGCAAAGCAAAAATATTTTTTTAATGCTTCCTTATCTGATTCCGGGTTTACTTTTAATATATATTTTTTTTAGCAGCCTTATTAATTACTATTGGTGTGCTTCAATTTTTAAAAAAAGCAGTCTTATTTTAAGAAGCATGCCTTTATTTAAAACATGGGATCTGCCATGGTATTATGTTGCGGGAATAATTACAGGGCTTATTCTGATTGTAATACCTTATTTTAATGTATCTTATAATTTTATTCTTAATGCTGTCGGGATAAATTTATTGATTGTATTTGGAGCGTTTTATTCAGTTTTAGGTTTTTCAGTTGCATGGGGTATATTTGACAAGTTCAATGTTGCTCTAATTTGGAGAGTACTGATAATTTTATTAATCAGTTTCTTTTTAATATTAATTGTTGTAATTCCTATCATGGGTATTCTGGATGTCTGGATTAATTTTAGAAAACTTGAAAGACATTAAATACATCAAATGAAGATTGAATTTTAGCAGGAAGAGATATAAAGAGGAGGAAAAATTGAAAGTTATTTTAACAAAGGATGTTGAAAAGATTGGAAGCTTTGGAGAAGTTATTAATGTTAAAGACGGCTATGCCAGGAACTTTCTGATACCATCAGGTTCAGCAGTGGTAGCTACTGCCGGTAATCTGAAGCAAATAGATCTTGTTAAAAAATCAAGGATAAAATTTGAAGCTAAAAGCATAAAGGAAGCCGATGAAATAGCGCAGCAGCTTGATGGTTTGAAATTAATCTTCAAAGTAAAGGCTAGTCCTGAAGGAAAAATGTATGGTTCAATAACAAGCAAAGACATTGCTGATAAAATTTTATCTTTTAAAAAGATTGAAGTTGACAGAAAAAAAATCGAGCTTGAAGATCCTTTAAAGGAAACCGGAAATTATAATATTGAAATTAAACTTTACAAAGATATTAAATGTACTGTAAATGTGATAATTGAACCTGACAAAAAGCAGTCAGAAGAAGAAGCAGTTTCAGTTTCACAGGAATCTTTGGAAGAAATATCTGAAACTGAAAATTAACCTTAAGTTTGATGCACTGATTTTTAGATAAACGTTATAAAAACAGATATAAAATTAAAATATTTTAATAATTACCCATGCAGAATATATCAAAAAAAACATATTCAAGGGAAACCTTAAATACAGGAAAGCTTGAAAGAATTCCTCCCTATAATCTGGAAGCGGAAGAATCCTTGCTTGGGTCAATGCTTATTTCAAAGGATGCTATAGTCAGTGTGATTGAAATTGTAAGGGAAGATGATTTTTACAGAAAATCAAATAGTGAAATTTTTACAGCCATAAAAGAGCTTTATTCAAAGGGTGAGCCCGTAGATCCCATAACTCTGGCTGATTACTTAAAAAAAAAGGATTTGCTTGAAGAAATAGGCGGAAAAACTTTTATACATTCCCTGATTTCAAATATTCCACTTGCTTCAAATGCAGTTTATTATGCAGAAATAGTAAAACATAATTCAATTCTAAGGAAAATGATTTATGCGGCAACTGACATTGCGAGAATGGGTTATGAAGTTCCGGATGATTTAAATGCTGCAGTTGATAAAGCACAGCAGTTGATTTTTTCAATTTCACAGGATTTAAATTACAGTTCAAGAAATACTGCTTTTGTTCAGATTAAGGAAGTGCTGACGGAAGTATATGATCAGACAGTATCACTTTCTGAAAATAAAACAAACATAACAGGAGTTACAACAGGTTTTATTGATCTTGATAAATTAACTTCAGGTCTTCAGAATTCCGATCTTATTATCCTGGCTGCAAGACCAGGTATGGGCAAAACTTCTTTAGCGCTTTGCATTTCAAAAAATGCATGCAGCAGGGACGATACTCCTGTTGCTATATTTTCGCTTGAAATGTCCAGACAGCAGATTGCCCAAAGACTTTTATGTTCGGAATCAAGAATAGATTTGCACAGAATAAGATCAGGAGACATCAGGGAGCATGAATGGCCTAAACTTGGCCATGCAATAGAAAAACTGTCTGAAAGCAGGATTTATATTGATGATGCTCCGCTGCTTACTGTAATGGATTTAAGAGCCAGGGCAAGGATGCTTGTAAGCAATTTCGGGGTAAAGCTTATTATAATTGATTATCTTCAATTAATGCAGTCCGGCCAGAATTATAAAGAAAACAGGGTGCTTGAAATAACGGATATTTCAAGAAACCTTAAAAGCCTTGCCAGGGAACTTAAAATCCCGATTATTGCAGTTTCACAATTATCAAGGGAAGTTGAAAAAAGACCTGATAAAAGACCTATTCTTGCTGATTTAAGGGAATCGGGAGCAATTGAGCAGGATGCTGATCTGGTCATGCTTATTTACAGGGATGAATATTATGACAGGGAAAGCAAGACTGCCGGAATTGCGGAAATAATTATAGCCAAGCACAGAAACGGTCCTATAGGACAAATAGAATTAAGGTTTTCAAAAGAATATGCTTTGTTTTCCAATTTGGATAAAACTCACTCTGAAGAAAAAAATAAATAAAAGATACTATAAATACAATTAAGGGGAAATAAATCATGTCAAATATAGTTTTAATTGGTGCTCAATGGGGCGATGAAGGCAAGGGGAGGATAACGGATTTTCTCTCAAGCAAGGTTAATATGGTTGTCAGGTTTCAGGGCGGCGATAATGCAGGTCATACTGTAATATTTAAAGGTCTGGAATTTAAACTGCACCTGATTCCCTCAGGAATTCTATACCCCGATGTTATTTGTGTAATAGGTAACGGGGTTGTAATTAATCCTCAAACATTAATTTCAGAAATAGAAAACCTTGAAAAAAAAGCAGTAAGTACTGAAAATTTAAAAATAAGTTCAAATTGTCATGTAATAATGCCTTATCACATTGCTCTTGACGGGGCATCGGAAAATAAACTTGGATCATCAAAAATAGGAACGACAAAAAAAGGTATCGGGCCTGTTTATGCTGATAAGGCAAGCAGAACAGGCATCAGGATATGTGATTTACTGAATCCTGATTTATTTAAACAAAAGCTTGATGATATTCTTGAAATTAAAAATGCAATTTTAAACAAGGTTTATGATGCAGAAACATTTAATGCGGATAAAATTTTTGAAGAATATACGGGATATGCACAAGCAATAAAAAAATATGTAGTTGAAAGCACATTTCTGATTAACAGCGCACTTGATGATAATAAAAATATCCTCTTTGAAGGGGCTCAAGGTACTCTTCTTGATATTGATCATGGTACATATCCTTTTGTTACCTCATCGTCAACAATTGCAGGCGGAGTTTTTACTGGTGCAGGTATCGGACCAGGCAGAATCAATGAAGTCATTGGGATAACAAAATCATACTGTACGAGAGTAGGTTCAGGTGTTTTCCCGACTGAAATAAAAGATGAAACGGGTAATATGATAAGAGAAAAAGGCAATGAATATGGAACTACTACAGGAAGAGCCAGAAGATGCGGCTGGTTTGACTGTGTAATCATAAGATATTCTGCAATGGTTAATAATTTAAGCAGTCTTGCTCTTACAAAGCTTGATGTTCTTAGCGGTATTGAAAAAATAAAAATATGCAGCAGTTATAAAATTGACGGCAGTATTTATGAAAATGTAACTCCTAATTGCCTTATTCTTGAAAAGAGTCAGCCGCAATATATTGAAGTTAATGGCTGGGATGAAGATATAACAAATATAAAGGAATTTGAAAAACTGCCTTATAATGCAAAAAAATATATAAACTTAATTGAAGAATTAACACGGATTCCTGTTTCACTCATAAGTGTTGGTCCTGATAGAAATCAGATCATAATCAGGGATAAATATTTAAAAAAGAAGTTTTTTTAAATAAATTTTAAACCTTATCAGTTAACTGCAAATTAAAAAAAACTTAGAAGAGATTTAAGATGAATATTCTTATTATTGGAAACGGCGGCCGGGAACATTGCCTTGTATGGAAGATTTCCCGAAGCAAACTTGCAGGTAAAATATTTGCAATTCCCGGAAATGCGGGCATATCACAAATTGCAAGTTGTGCAAATATATCATTAAACAAAGAAAATTTTCCGGAGATACTGCGATTTATTGAAAAGAACAGGATTGATTTTACAGTTGTAGGACCGGAAGCTCCTTTGGTGGATGGAATTGTCAATTACTTAAACGATAGAGGATATCCTGTATTTGGTCCTGATATGGAAGCAGCAAAGATTGAAGGCAGCAAAGTCTTTACCAAAAAACTTTGCGTGAAATATAATATTCCAACATCTGAAGCAGTATTTTTTAATAAATTTGAATTTGACAAAGCCATTTCCTATGCCAGGGATCTTGAAGACAATAAATTTCCCCGCGTTGTTAAAGCTGATGGTCTTGCTGCAGGAAAAGGGGTAATAATTGTTCAAAATAAAAATGAAATGATTGATTCAATAAAAAGTTTTCTTAAAGAAAGCAAGTTCGGCAAATCAGGAGATGAAATAGTAATTGAAAATTTTATTTCCGGTTTTGAAATTTCTGTTTTATGTTTATGTGACGGTAAGGTTTTAATACCATTGGATCTGGCACAGGATTATAAAAAAATATATGATGGCGACAGGGGCAAAAATACCGGAGGTATGGGAAGCTACAGTCCTATTCCATTTGTTGATGATAAATTATATGAAAAAATATTGACAAGGATCATTACTCCTAC
>JAMDDL010000101.1 GCA_023488645.1 Actinomycetota bacterium
TTTTATTGCCGGATTTTAAATTATCATTAATTTCACTAATCAATATATTTCTTATTTTTTCAAAATTTAGGGGATATTCGATATCTTTGCCGAGGATAAAAACTTTGACATTCTTCTTTTGAGCTTTATTTATTAAGTTGTTTAAATTGCCTATTCTGTTGCTTATCAGTAAATAATTAATCTTTTCATATTCCAGAACAAAATTAACAGCAAAATCACTGCTTAGATTTATAAAACAAAAATCTTCTTTTATTTTTGCAAACTCATTAAAAGTATTAAGATCAGTATCGGCAATAATTATTTTATAACTGGAATAGTTTTCGTTTAAATTATAATTATATAATAAATTATTCATATAAATATAAATATTAATAATTATTATACTAAAGATAAGTATTTTATAATTTAATTTTAAATTTTATTTTAGTCAATATTTTAACTTTTAATTTGGTTGACAAATTTGTCCACAACTAAAATATCAATTTAATTTATAATGATTACTGTGACTTGTAAGTCTTTCCGCTATAGTAATTGACATTTATAACTGTTGTATATACAATGGTAATATGAAAACTGTCATAAACATTAAAACCGACAAAGAAATTAAAGAAAAAGCTCAAAAGTTAGCTCATGAATTAGGGGTACCTTTGAGCACTTTAGTAAATGCCTACCTTCGGCAATTTATTCGAACCCGTGAATTTTCTTTCTCTCTTGCTTATTCAATGAGCCCTGAGCTGGAAAAGATTTTAGACGAAGTAGAAAAAGATATTTCAAATGATAGGAATCTATCACCGCGTTTCGACAGTGCTGAAAAAGCTATCTCCTATCTTGAACAAAAAGCGATAGATGAAACTAAGATTTCATAAAAGATTCGTAAGAGACTACAAACTTTTTGACCAGAAAATAAAAGCATCTTTTCAAGAACGGTTAAAATTATTCTATGATAATCCCTATCATCCTAAACTAAATAATCACCCGCTCAAAGGCAAATGGTACGGTTATAGAAGTATCAATATCTCTGGAGATATTCGGGCAGTTTATAAATTAAACGATGACAAAGAGGTAATTTTTGTTGCTCTTGGCAGTCACAACCGATTATATGGATAAGAAAATACTTTATTTGAATATTATTTAAAATTCCTAAAGTGTCAATAAAACAAATATTTCTGGACGTAAAAAATAAGAGATGGCAGAAAACTGCCATCTCTTATGAATTTATTTAAACCATAACGTTTAAATCTATACTTTTTTGAAGCCTGGCTTACATTACATACCCATTCCGCCTGGATATCCTCCGCCCTGAGGCATTGGAGGCATTTTTTCCTTCTCAGGCTTTTCAGCAACAATAACTTCTGTTGTCAGAAGCAGTGCTGCAACTGAAGCAGCATTTTGAAGTGCGCTTCTTGTAACTTTTGCAGGGTCAATGATACCAGCTTCAATCATATTGACATACTTTCCTGTTAAGGCATCAAGGCCCTCACCATCAGGAAGTGTCCTAACTTTCTCAACTACAACTGAACCTTCAAGTCCTGCATTGTTTGCAATCTGTCTTAAAGGCTCTTCAAGTGACTTCATAACAATCATTGCACCGGTCAGGACATCGCCTGAAATAGATTTAAGGTCAACTTTCTTAATAACATCTACAAGTACTACGCCGCCGCCAGGCACTATTCCTTCTTCAACAGCAGCTTTTGTAGCTGAAAGTGCATCCTCAATTCTGTGTTTTTTCTCCTTAAGTTCCACTTCTGTAGCAGCGCCAACTTTAATAACTGCAACGCCGCCGGCAAGTTTAGCCAGTCTCTCCTGAAGTTTTTCCTTGTCAAAGTCCGAATCACTTTGTTCAATTTCAGTTTTAATTTGTTTGATTCTTCCTTTAATAGCATCTACTGAACCTTTGCCCTCAACAATTGTTGTATTTTCCTTGTCAACTTTAATCTGTCTTGCCTGGCCAAGCATATCCATTGTTATATTCTCAAGCTTCATACCAAGTTCTTCACTTACTACTTTGCCGCCGGCAACTATTGCGATATCTTCAAGCATTGCTTTTCTTCTGTCGCCAAAACCTGGAGCTTTAACTGCAACACAGTTTATTGTTCCTCTTAATTTATTTACAACTATTGTAGCAAGTGCTTCACCTTCAACATCTTCAGCTATGATTAATAATGGTTTACCGCTCTTCATAACTTTTTCAAGAATAGGAATAAGGTCATTTATTGCAGCAATTTTCTGATTTGCAATTAAGATGTAAGGATCATTTAAAACTGCTTCCATTCTGTCAGGATCTGTAACCATATATGGTGAAAGATAACCCTTGTCAAACTGCAGACCTTCAACCAGTTCAATATCAATTCCGAATTTGTTGGATTCTTCAACTGTAATAACTCCGTCTTTTCCAACTTTTTCCATTGCATCAGCTATTGTCTGTCCTATTTCAGAGTCAGCAGCAGAAATTGCAGCAACTTCTGCAATTTTCTTTTTGTCTGTTGAAACATCCTTGGATAACTTGCCTATTTCCTTAACAACAGCATCTACAGCAAATTCAATACCTTTCTTAAGCTGCAATGGGTTTGCGCCTGCAGCAACGTTTCTTAAACCTTCTTTAACCATTGCCTGTGCAAGAAGAGTAGCTGTTGTTGTTCCGTCACCTGCAACATCATTTGTTTTTGTAGCTACTTCCTTTAGTAACTGAACGCCGGTGTTTTCAAATACATCTTCCACATCAATTTCTCTTGCAATTGTAACACCATCATTTGTAATAGTTGGAGCACCGTACTTTTTCTCCAGAACCACGTTTCTGCCCTTGGGACCTAAAGTGATTCTTACTGCATCAGCTATGATATTAACGCCTCTTTCAAGCGCTCTTCTGGCTGACTCATCATATTTTAGTTCTTTTGCCATAACATCCTCCTTAAATTAATCAAAATTAAAAACCTTAAATACTTTTTAATTAAATTTCTAAAAATTAATAAATAAATCTTAAATACTTCAAATCAAACTACTCGACTATTGCAAGTACATCACTTTCTCTGATAATGAGATGCTCCACACCCTTTATCTTTACTTCTGTTCCTGAATATTTGGAATAAAGAACCTTATCCCCTGCTTTTATGTCCATTGCAATTCTTTTTCCCTGATCATCCTTTGCACCGGGACCTACTGAAATTACTTCACCTTCCTGTGGTTTTTCCTTGGCAGTATCCGGAAGAACTATACCGCTTTCTGTTTTCTCCTCGCTTGCTTTTGGCTTAACAAGAATTCTGTCGCCTAATGGTTTGTATCCCATCAATTTACCCCCTTCTTAATAATAAATGTTTTTTTAATAATAATTATCTATCAACATAATTATTTAATTATACAAATAGACATTTTTAATTTAGCACTCTTATATCCAGTCTGCTAACATTTACAAATATTAATACATGAAAAATTAAAAATCAAGGAATTTCTAAAAATTTTTTAAAATTATTTGGTAATTAAAATGAAAATTATTTCGCAAATAAACAATTATTTTATTAGTAATTATTTATTATTCAAAAAAATTAATGGCATACGCGCTCTGCTAATTTAGCTTCACTTAGGGAAGCTTTTCCGGTTCGGCATGAATGGTAAGTTCATCAATGTCTTTAAAGGCAGTTTTTATATGATTTTCCATTTCAGTTGTTTTAAGATGGACTTCATTAATTTCAAGATTTCTGTTAAATCTGCAGTGAAAAGAGACATTGTATTTATCATTTTTTAAAAGAACTGTAAACTTATGACATGTCTGTGGATCTACGTAATCTTTTACTTTCTCTTTTATTTCTGATATCAGTTGACCTGATGTTTTTGTTATATCCTGGCATTTTTCCAGGCTTTTTTCCTGTACCTCTATATGAATATAAATTCCGTCAAGTTCTGAAGCAGTATCCATGATTTTCTTTTCAATTTTTTTTGTAAGAGTTTCCGCTTCAAAAAGCTTTATATCCTTTGAAAGCTCAAGATGAACTGTTGCATTAAGTTTTCCCCCTGCATCACTTATTGAGATATTATGAATATCTACCACCTTTGGATTGCTCAAGACTACTTCCTTGATAATATCTTCAAGCTCCTGTCTTTCAAGAGAGGAGGTTGTCTCAATTAAAAGCTCTGATTCAGGAAATCTGCTTTTAAGTTTGCTTTTTATTTTTTCTTTTATTAACTCCGCCTGGGAAAGATGGAGGCTGCTTTTTAATGAGAGGCTTATATTTATAAAATTAATATTTCCCACTTCCTGTACTTTAATAAAATTAATATTCTGGATTTCCTTAAATCCTGCAAGAATTGACTCAATATTATCGGTTATTTCAACAGGAACAAACCCCAGTAAATCTCTTACAGTTTTAATTCCAAGCTTTATACTGAAAAACAGTATTATGACTGAAACTATTATTGCCGCCACAGGATCTGCAATATTAAAGCCGTATTTTGCAAAAGCAAGTCCGGCAATAACCACTATGGAACTGATAATATCACCTGAATAATTAATAAGGTCAGCCTTAAATGCCGGAGAATTATATTTATTTGCTATTTTATATATATAAATTACCCTGAATATATTAATAACTATTGAAAAAATAAGAACTAAAAATACATAAAAATTTAAATTCAGAAAATAGTCTCTGGTAATTATTCTTATAATAGCCCTATATATTACATAAAAGCCCAACAGACTTATTATTATTATTTCAATAAATGCAGAGAAGTTCTCATATTTTCCATGTCCGTAAGGATGATCCTTATCCGGAGGCCTTATTGATATTCTTATTGCCATAAAGGTAATAAGGACAGTTACTATGTCAAGACTGTTATTTAAAGCTTCGGAATATATTCCAATGCTATTTGAAGTATATGCAACAACTGTTTTTAAAATCACCAGAAATATTGATATAAGAAGAGAAAAAATAGACAGCCTTCTTTTTGCAATATCTTTTTTATTCATTTTTGTATTTAATATTCTTCTGAAAATATTATTAGTTTATAATCATAAAAATATTCATGCAAATAAAAATTTTCTGAAATTAAAGCCTTCAATAATTTATTCTGGTTTTGGAGAATACTTCCCGCAGTTTTTATGGAATTGGAGAATCCTTAATGCTTTCCGGTCTTGTTTTTGGAACTTTTACTGTCAAAATAACTGCAAGACCTCCAACAAGAAAAATAATGGTGCTTAAAAGTGCAATACGTTGGCTTTTAGTGATATAGGAAAGCAGCCCGAATGCAACAGGACCAAGTATTGAAGAAAATTTTCCTCCAATTGCATAAAAACTGAAATATTCTGCTTCTCTCTCATATGGAATAAGAAAGCTCATCAGGCTTCTGCTTGCAATTAATGTTGATCCTGTTATCACTGATGCAAGAATGTAAGCAATATAAAATACTGCTTTTATATTAAATAAAGTTACAAAAATTATTACCATGCACCATAATGCAAGAGTAACAACAATTACTTTTTTTGATCCTATCCTGTCCACAAGCCAGCCAAAGAAAATTGAGCTTATAATTACCGGAAAATGACCAAGAATAAGAAGCAATGCAATTTCCTGAAGGGAAAGATTCAAAGTATTTTTACCATATACGGCAGCATATACTGCAAGTATTGAAAATGCGTTGCTGTAAAGAAAAAAAGCAATCAGAAATCTTATGAGGCTTTTATTGTATTTCATCCTCCTGAAAGTTTGACCAAGCTTCTGAAAACCATATTTAATATAGAAAATCCTGCTGTGGAAAAGAAGCTCTGATTGATTAACAGCAGGTTTATCTTTTAGAAATAAAAAAGAAGGAAATGCAAAAATCAGGAAAATAACTGCAGTTATTATAAAAGTTAATTTAAGAGATGCAATATTTTCCGTTTCAAGTCCTCCACCTAAAAGAGGATAAATAATTGCAATAGTTATAAGTCCGCCCAGATAACCCAGCGAAAAACCAAAACCTGAAAGAAATCCGACATTTCCTTTCTCTGACAATTCCGGCAGAAAGGAATTATAAAACATCATTGAAGTCTGGTAAAAGAAATTAGCGCAAATAAATATTACCATGCCAATTAAAACAGTTCCCCTTCCCGTAAAATAAAGTAAAAAACTGAAGATTATGCAAAAGACTGTTAAAATTATTAGGAATTTATTCTTGGATCTATGTGTATCAGCAATTGCTCCGAAAATAGGTGCAAATGCAGATGCAATAAGCATTGAGACACCGCTTGAAACTCCCCACATCAGATCGCCAAAATTTTTTCCGTAAATTGTACTGGAGGCAATTACGTTAGTAAAGTAAATTGGAAACACCACACTAATTATCACTATGGCAAAAGAAGTATTTGCAAAATCATACAAAGCCCAGGATATTACAGGTTTCTTAAGTAAAGGTTTTATTTTTAAAAAAACATCATTTAATTTTACGGCTGACATTTTTTTAAACACCCTTATATTCTTTTTATTATTGCGCTTGAGGTGAATATCTTCAAAGTTATTTATAACAAACAATTAAAATTTAAAAACCAGAAATTATATTTAATAAGGTTTTATTTTTTTTAAATCGGGATTATTTTATCCCATGTTCGTATTTATATTGGATCCAATTTTTCTTTAACCATAAAAATTCATTGAAATTTGACAATCTTTTTATAAAAGGATTGCTCGTAAGTTCAAATCCTATCGAGGAGCTTGGTTTTATACCATAGTTGTGGCCAGGCCATACTTCAGTATCGGGAGGAAGTTTCATTATTTTTTTTAAACTTTCAAATTCCATTCTTGCATCCTCTTCACTGTAAGTACCCCCGATTTTCCCTACAAAAAGGGTATCTCCAGTAATTAGCTTATTTTTTACTTTTATACAGATTGAATCTGCAGTATGACCCGGGGTGTGAATAAACTCAAGTATAAGCTTACCCAGATTTAAAACCAGGCCATCTGTTATTTTGGTATCTTCACCGCAATTAATAAAAGTTACTGGTTTGCCCATCTCAATTCTTCTGAAGTAATCATTTCCTCCTGAATGGTCGAAATGGGAATGGGTATTTATTATATACTTTATTTCTACTTCTTCTTTATTTACCACTTTAATTACTTTTAACGGGTCAGGAGAAGGATCTACAAGAGCGCCTTCTTTTGTCTCTTCACATGCGATGAGATATGCGTAATTTCTGTCACCTCCTGATTCTATCTGTTTAAAAAACATATTTACTCCCGAAAAATATATTTGTTATTAATCAATCATAAAAAGCTTTAAACATACGGATAATTGCAAGTGTTATCCATAAGTTCAGGTGCTTATCCTTTCCACGTAAAAGTTTTAACCTCCATATCCCATCTTTATCCTGCACATTAACAAACCATTCAATAGCTTTCTGAATTGCCGGTTCATTCTTTGAAAATCCCAGCTTTGCCAGGCTGTCAAGCGAGGTCAAAAGGTCCGTAAACCAGAAAGGATATGAAAATTTTATCCAGTAATCAGGTGTATTTCTATCCGGATATGAATCTCTTTTAAAAAACCGGGACATTAGCAATCTTGCAGCATGTTTTATTTCGGGTAAATTCCGGTATTTACCGGAAACAGCAAAAGCCCGCAAAGCCATACCGGTTATAAGATGCGAAAAAGGTCTGGAGCTGTCAGGCAGAATTAATTCAGGACTGTGAACAACATCATAATAGTTTGCATTTACAGTACGAAGAGGAATAGCCCATCCTCCATCATTCTGCCGGATAGACAACAGCCAAAGCAGGCTACGGTCAATTCTCTTATCATCTTCATACCCTGCCTTAATTAAAAGCTCACTTATAAGTGCTGAATATGTTGTGGCATACTGGCTGCCGTATATTCCTCTGAAATCACCTTCTTTTGTCTGGAATGTGAAAAGGAAATCTGCAGCTCTTCTAGTTGATTCATCTTCATTATTAAAATCATATTTTTCTATCAAAATCCCAATATTTCTGAATGTTTCCAATTGATTGTAATTTTCCGTATCCCTTATATCCTTAACTTTACCAGGATATTCCCAGGATCCATTTTCTTTTTGCCTGTTTAGCAGATGCTCCGGTTCGGGCAAAAATGATATCCCAGACTTTGATATTATTTTGTTATTTATGAATGAATTTTTTTCCGCTGGAAATTCTTTTTGAATAAAATATAAGATTGGCAGAACATTGCATTCCGCCAGGGGTTTAATGGGATCATATTTAAGAACTTTTAGAAATTTAAACATTTAATATTTAAATCTTCAGCCATTTTTCAATCTTTCAATACTTTGATGCCTCAATACTTGCCTCATCTGCTTTCTTCAGATTTTCTTCCCTGTCCTTAAATTCAGAGAGTTCAAGATATGCATCTGCAAGCTTTCCCTGGACATATGAATAATCTTCCGGATAATTTTCTTCCGTAAATACTTTCAGTGCATCCATATATGAACTGACTGCATTTTCTAAAGACATCAACTTTTCGTTATCTGATTCAGAATGTAAAGATTTAGAATATATCATATAATAATCTCCAAAACTTGTCTGAGTTAATGCAAAATCAATGGGATAGGATTCTATTGTAAAAATATTCAGCGCTTCCTGAAAGCAGAATTGTGACTTTTGCAAATTTTCCGGTTCATTTTCAAATTCAGAAAATTTCATATAAACTGATGCAAGATTTGCATTGATTGATGCATATTCATATGGATAATTTTCCTTTGTGAAAATAATGAGCGCATTATTATAAGCCTCAAATGCTTTACTTAAATTCTCCTTCTTATTTTCAACTGTTGCCAGTGATTCATAATAAAGTCCTATATTTAATTGAATTGTGGAATAGTCTGCAGGAAAGCTTTCTATTGTAAATACTTTTAAAGCTTCCTCGGAGAAACTTATCGCTTTCTTAAGATGCTTGGGATTGTTATCATTTTCAAAATATCCATGCCAGGCATTTGCAATATTTAATTTTATGGTTGCATTTTCAAAAGGGTATTTATCTTCATTGAAGATTTTTACAGCTTCATTATAGCAATTTAGTGCATTATCAAGATAATTTTGGGTGCTGTCAATTTTTGAAAGGCATTCATAATCTATGCCAAGATTTAATTTAGTTTTACCATAATCCATTGGATATAATTTGATATCATATACTTTCAGGGCTTTCAGATTTGATTGAATCGCTCTTGTCAGATTGCCTTGCTTATCTCTGATTTCAGACATTGAGAGATAGGCATTTGAAAGATATCCTTGAGTTCTGGCATATTCATGTGGAAATTTATTCATTGTATAGATTTCCAGAGATTCAAGATAAGAAGAAATTGATTTTTTTAAATTATTTTCCTGGTCTGCCTTAGCTGCAAGATTATAGTAAGCAAGACCTTCCCCTCTCTTAACCCTTGCATAAAACTCTGGTTTTATATCTCTTGAAATATTTGTCAAAATTTCTTCATATTTGCCGAGTGCTTCACCAGCCATGCCCTGAGACAGAAAATCTTCTGCAACTATTATTGCATTTTCAATTTTACCATACTCGACTCTTTCTGCTCTGATAGTAAAATAATATGCCGGTATAAAACTTAATATCGCTCCGCCTAAAAGGCTGATAATTGTGAGAATTATAGGAGAATGATACCATTTTTTATTTTTTTTTATGGACATATCTAT
>JAMDDL010000067.1:0-4615 GCA_023488645.1 Actinomycetota bacterium
TTCTCTTGGTGCACCTCATGCAAAATCAGCGATGGTTTCCCTGCTTTTATTTGCAATGATCTTATTTATGGGAATTACCGGTGGTCTGATTTATGCAATAAGACCTTTTCTTGCAAAAAAGGAAAAGGACAGGGTTATTTAGTTTTAGATTTATCCCGATTTTATCCGAATTTTTAGCAGAGATTTTGTCACAGATTTTTCCCGGGTTTTTGCCTGATATTGCTTTATTTTACTGCAAATCTTTGGATTTTCTTTTTGAATGGAGACATCATTTTTATAAGGAACTCACCATATTTTGAATAATACAGCTTAAAAAGAAAAGCTCTCTTAAATGATTTGCCTCCGTAAACTCTCCATGGAAATCTTCTGTAGCATTTTATAATATCTTTTCTTGGAAACATGGGAAGTTTGAGAATAGTGTCTGTTCTTGAAACAAACTCCTCATCCTCCCTTTCTGTTTCAATGAAATTATTTTTTACGCAAACATCATACAAAGGTGTTCCGGGATATGGTTCAAAAATATAAATGACTATGCTTGAAGGTTGAATTTTTCTGTTAAGATTTACAGTTCCCATATGAATATCAACGGTTTCAAATGGAAACCCCACAATATTGAAAGTTTTTGTCTTAAGTCCAACCTGCTTTGCAAGAGCAAAAGCTTCTTCAATCTTCTTATTGCTCATAGGCCTGTTTAATACTTCTTTTCTGAACTTTTCATCACCCTGTTCAAGACCCATTGCAATCCTGTAGCAGCCCGCATCCTTTAACATCTGAAGTATCTCAAGTGTGAGGTTTTCAACCCGTGTATTTATCTCAAAAGGATATCCGATTTCCTCTTTGTAAAGCTTACAGAATTCTTCAACATATCCCTTGTTTATAGTAAATACGTCATCATTAAGATATACGGATTTTACCTTATATCTTGTAACAACATCCTTAATTTCTGCAACTATGTTTTCAACGCTTCTAAATCTTACATATTTTCCTTCCGACACTTTCCTTAATCCGCTGTTTGAACAGTAAGTACAACTATAGGGGCAGCCTCTTGAAGACATGAATTCAGCCCTGTCATAATCAGAATAAACAATTTCCTGGAAATCAAAAAGTTCCCTGTCTACAAAAGGAAGCTTGTCCAGATCTTCAACAAAAGGTCTGCTTGGATTTGAATATATCCTGCCATCCTTCTTAACCCAGATGTTTTGTATATTTGTGATATCCTCATTTTTTTCAAGTGCATTTACCAGTTCAAGAAGTGCGTATTCTCCTTCACCTACACAAATTGCATTCAGATATTCTGCTTTTTCAAGTTCATAGGGAGCAAGAGAAATATGAGGGCCTCCGCAGATAGTAAATATGCCATACCTGCTTATATCCTTCAGCAGCCTTTTTATATATTTATATTGAAAACTCACCGTAGTGATACCTATTACATCGGGCTTGAATTCTTCAATTTTTTGCAAAAGAGGTTTGGGATTATAATTACCGTATAAATATTGCAGTGCCGTCTGATGACCTGCTTTCTTTAATACTGAAGACAGAGAACCAAGCCCATAATGATAGCTTAACGCTCCTCCTCTGATATTGATATCAGGATAAACAAATAAAATTTTCATTTTTCAGATTCGCTTTTTATATAAATTGATAAAATAAAAATATTAAAATTAAAAAATTATTTGAGCTATTTAAAAGATATTTAAGTAATTTCAATAATGTTAATCTTTTATTTCCTGTTTGCAAGAACTTTTTTCACCTATTTATGCCAGTAAACTTCCCATCCAAGATAATTTTCAAAAGCTTCATTTAAAACTTTTGCACAATTTGATCTGTTCATAGCAACATGATGTTCAAATCCATTTTTACAAATGAAATCCAGTAGTGTTTGAAGATTAGGAACTTTGCAAACTGCTATACCACCACATGAATTAATTTTATCATTAGTAAACTCTCCCTCACCAAAATATACCTTTATGGTCCCCCATACATCGTCAGTTGAAATTTTAGCAAAAGTCATAGAACCAGCGCTTACCTGACCTTTGCAAGCTCCAAAACATTTGTCATATCCTAAGGAATTGCCCAGAATATCAAGATTTGATATTTCCATATCCCTGCCCATAAAACTTCCTGGAAAATTAGAGCAATGGAAATTTATGCACATATCCCTCTTGTCACTATAATTATTATTCCAGTCAAGATAACCTGAAGGAGATCCACTTGCAAGATACATTGCATACATTGAAAGTGCCCCTGTAACATCAGTTTCGCAAGCCATCGGAATACCCTTTTCTCCAAGCATACTCATTGGCAGACACATTGCACAACCGTAATTATTCTGAATAGAATCCCAGCATTGTGCAGCACCTGCAATACATTCGTTTTCTTGAATAAATTTTTCGATAGCAAGATTTAATTTTGAAGACTTTATAATTTTATCTTCAGCAATATCTTTTGGAATATTTCCATATTTCTTAACTTCCTCAACTTTATTTTTGATTTCTAAAGAAGTATCACTAATTTTATTTGCCATTGCTATAACAACCGATAAATCAATAGGAATAACTGTAATTCCTGAATTCTGCAAAAGTTTTTCTGAATATCTTACGGTTTGAAATGGAGCTGGTCTTGTTCCTATTTGAGCTATTCTTGCATTTCTTATGCCTTTTACCACTTTACATACTTGTGCAAAATATTCTACGTCAGCTTCAAATTCTTTACTTTTTATTGGGCAGGTATGAAAAGTTGTGTTTGTAAATTTAATATTGTATTGATAAAGATTGTTACAAACAGAAAGTTTTCCACAAAATGAATCTCTTCTATGACTAACATCCATTTTGTCTAAATCATCATCACTTGCATGAACCAGTACAGGAACGTTAAGTTTTGCAAAATCTATTGCCTGAACAACTCCTATCTCATCACCAAAATTAGGAAGACTTACAATAATTCCATCTATTTTTTCATAATTATCTCTAAATAATCTGGCGCATTTTTTCGCATCTTCTGTAGTCTCAATTACGCCATATTTTGTATCATTTTCACTAACAATTACATACTTATAGCCCATTTTATCAAGAAGAGCCATTATTTCTTTTCTTCCTTCACTGGCAAGCAGAGGGTTAAAAAATCCTCTTGTTCCTACTATTACTCCAAATGTGACATCTTTCATTTTTCCTCCCTTTTCATATGCAGCAACCATGGTTTAACATTTAAAGCAGCGGTTGAAGATATTTTATAATATATTCGTTTTTCTATTCAAATCCAATATTTACCAACTTTTATTAATATTTTTCTCTTAATAAAGCAAGTTCCTTATAATTTTCTTTCACACTTTCATAAATCCGTTTATAAAGTTTAAAATATTCCATATAAATTTTATGATTTTTAATATCAGGCTCCATCTTATCTATATATTGAGCTACTTCTTTACTTTTTGAAAAATCTTTTAAATATTCTGTTCCAACAGCTGCAAGCATTGCATCACCAAATGGAGCACCTGTCCTACTTTTTGTAAGTACTGTATCAACATTAAAAACATCTGTAATTATATGCCTCCATATATTACTCTTTGCACCACCTTCATGCATTACCAGCGGAAAATTAATTTTAATATTCCTTTTTTTGTAATATTCAAGAGAATCATACATTGCAAAAGCAACACCTTCCATGGTAGCTCTAATAAAGTTACCTTTATTATGATTTAAAGAAAGCCCAAAAACCAAACCTCTTGCATTTGAGTCCCAGATAGGAGTTCTTTCGCCTGTTAAAAATGGCAGAACTATCAAACCATCACTTCCAGGTGGAATTTTTTCTGCTTGTTTATCAAGAAGACTATATGAACTTATCCCAAATGCATTTTCTGCAGCTACTTCAAGTTGAGCAAAGTTATCCCTTATAAATCTTATTGACATGCCCCCTGTAGTAGTAGTCGCAGCAGTTATATATGTATCTTCTTCACCAACTGTAAATTCCCATGTAATCATTTCATACATAAAATTTGTATCTTTATGAATTATTCCAAAATTACCGCATGTTCCCAAATTGCTTTGAATATCTCCTACTTTTATTACACCACTGGCAATACAACTTGCATTAAAATCAGCTTGTCCGGCAAGAACTGGAATTCCTTCAACCAGACCTGTCTGGATAGCAGCTTCTGAATTTACATAACCTATTATATCTTTAGCAAAATGAAGTTCCGGAAACATTTCTCTTTCAATTCCAAATTTATTTATTAATTCATCATTCCATTTTTTATTAATTATGTCATAAACTCCTGAAAAACAAGCATTCTGATGAACTTCGCAAATTTTTCCGGTAAGTTTAAAATTAATATAAGAACTTATAGTTAAGATTTTATAAATTTTATTATAAACATACGGTCTATTTCTTTTCTCCCATAATAAATTTACTGCATTATGGTGATCATCAAGTCTGTTTGCAGTTATTTTAAATATTTCTCTTTCTCCTATATTATCTTTTGCCCACTGAACTTCCCTTATAGCTCTCCTATCCATGAGGTTATAAGCATTGCTTACAGGTTCTCCCTCTTCATTAATCATAACCATACAAGGAAGAGCACATGATAATGCTATCCCTTTTATTTCTCCTGGATTAACAT
>JAMDDL010000067.1:5173-9543 GCA_023488645.1 Actinomycetota bacterium
TATTTACCGTGCACATTACCAAAAGAGATTGCAAGACAATCAACATTGGTTCTTTTTACAAATTCAATTGCTTCATTTACATTTGTAAAAAGGCTTTCAGTAGCACTCATACCGGTAGTCTCAAAAACATTTCCTCCGACTCCACCCAGCTCTGCTTCTACTGAAACCCCTAATGAATGGGCAACTTTAACAACTTCCCTGGTCATATTTATATTTTCCTCAAATGGTAACCCGGAGCCATCAAACATAACAGCTTTGGCGCCGTAATAGATTGCTTTCATTATTAACTCGAAATCCGAGCCATGATCAAGAATTGTAGCTATTGGAACTTTTGCTTTTTCGGCTGCTCTAACTATCACAGGTAATGCCATTTCTATAGGAATTTCAGAAGCAAGTTGTTTATTGAAGCACATTATTATCGGAGCTTCTTTTTCTTCTGCAGCTTTTATTATCCCTATGATCATTTCAAGATTTACACTGGCAAGACAGGGAATTCCATATTTTCTATCACGTGCATCTTTTAATATATTTTTTAATGTTACATGAGCCATAAGATAAAAATGAATATCATAATTATTATTCTTTTTTCTTTTTAAAAATAATATTATCTGCTGCCCAAAAATTTGTCTTATTTAAGGCTATAAAAACATTTAAAGTAAAAAGAATAAACAAAAGTATGAAATGGCTGCTGTCATATTTCATAGCCACAAATCCTCCCAGACAATTACATTCTCCGAGGTTTAATTGTAATGCATGAAAAGAAATATATGTAAAACCAAGCATCAGAACATTCAAATGAATTGCCGCAAATCTTATAAAAAGGCCAACGATAAGAAGAAATCCTAAAATAATCTCAATGGAGGGAATTGCATATGTAATAATTTCCGTTAATTCAAAAGAAAATAATTTAAGTGAAACTACTGAATATCTAAAATTTGCTATACTTGCAAACTTGGATACACCAGAGTAAAAAAATAAAAGCCCCATAAATATCCTGATTATTGAAAAAAAGTAATAACTAAAAATTTTTATTCCAATCCTGTTAAAAACCATTTTCGGCTCCACTGCTTTTATATCTTACTATCTGCTTTTGCAAAAGCTCCTGTTACATAAGTCATAATCTCGGGTTTTTTAACCTGATCTCCTTCAAATGTTTTTATCAGCCGTCCTTTATAAATTACATGAATCCTGTGGGAAAGTCCCAGTATTTCCTCTATTTCCGATGAAGTAAAGATTATTGCAAAACCAGCGCCGGAAAGCTCTCCAATTAGCTTATATATTTCTGCTTTTGCACCTACATCAATTCCTCTCGTAGGATCATTTAATAGCAATAATTTGGGTTGGGTAGCCAGCCATTTTGCTATAACAACTTTTTGCTGATTACCGCCTGATAAAGAATTTACACTATTATAAATACTGTCAGTTATAATATTTAATCTTTTTACAAAATCATTGGATAAATTAGCCTGCTTCCTTAGATTTATTAAGCCAATTAAATTTTTCAGTCTGTTAATTATTGCCAGTGTAAGGTTGTCCCTTATACTCCAATCAAGCATGAGTCCCTGTTTATGTCTTTCAGCAGGAACCAGCCCCCAATTTCTGGCAATAGCTTTCCATGGGTTAAGACCTTTTACGGGGTGACCTTCATAAATAATTTCTCCCCTGTCATTTCTTACCAATCCAAAGAGTATTTGAAATATATCTTCAATACCGCAGCCTTCAAGACCTGCCAGTCCCAGAACCTCTCCCCGCCTGATTTCAAAATCAATGGATTCCAATCTGTTTTTCAATGAAAGACCTTTAACTTGCAGGACAATCTCGGCATCATTTTTAATTTTAGTTCTTTCCGGAAATATTTCCTGCAGTTTTTTACCAATCATTGCTGAAATAATATCAGCAATAGTAATATCGGTTATATTCCATGTATTTATATAATGTCCGTCTCTGAAAACACTAATCCTGTCTGCAATTTTAAATACTTCTTCAAGCCTGTGAGAAACATATATAACAGTTATTCCATCTTCTTTTATTTTTCTGATAAGTTTAAACAAATTTAGTGTTTCGCTCTCCGAAAGAGCAGAGTTTGGCTCATCTAATATTAAAATTTCAGAACCTTTTGAAAAAGCACGTGCAATTTCAACAATTTGCTGATCTGCAACCGGAAGATCCATTACCACCATCTTTGGATCAATCTCATGATCCTGCTGCAGTCTCTTTAATATTGAGGAACTTTGTTTAGTCATTCTACCCTTTTTTAACAAACCACCCGAATTAATTTCATACATAATAAAAATATTATCTGCAACGGTTAATTGAGGAAAGAGATTCAATTCCTGAAAGACAATACTTATGCCATATTTCCTTGCTATAAGTGGATTGAAGTTGTGAACTTCACTATTATTAACCAGAATTTTACCTGAATCAGGCTTATAAACTCCTGCAAGTATTTTCATCATGGTTGACTTTCCTGCACCGTTTTCTCCAACAATTGCATGAATTTCAGCTTTTTTTATTTCAAAGGTTACATTATCCAGTGCAGTTGTTCCACCAAAGTGCTTTGAAATTCCTTCAACTTTTATTATAGTTCCGTTTGCGTTCACACTACTTTCCTTTCTTTTTATAATATTTCCACTGGATAAAATTTTTATCAAATCCGGGGCAAGTTTTTTTTTAAAAAACTTGCCCCGCTAATTTAATTTAAAGCAAAAACATGAATTTAAATTACCATTAACTCAACAAACAACTGTTATCTGCCGGTTTCATTAAATTCACTGTACGGCTTACCCTTTTCCCAAAGAGGAGTAAATTCACTTGCAATAATTTGCTTGTAGAAATCATACTCTTTCACGGGATCGGTTTCCCTCGCTATAACATCTGCAACATTATCTTTGTTTACAACATCATTTCCCGGGCTGATCCAGCCCTTAGCCATAGGATTTCCTTTAAGGAAATATTCACACATTGCCATAACAGGCAAGTAACCCTGCAAGAAAGGACGCTGGCCCAAAGTAAGAGAAGAAATACCGTCTTTTATTCCATTTAATGCATCTGGTTCAAGGTCATAACCAACAACAATATATTTTGCGGCTGGAGTTTTTTGTTTGTGCCTTGTCATAACTGGAACACCAAAAGCACATGAAGATATCATGATATCAACATCAGGTGTTGCAGTGAACTGTGTCTCATAAAATGTGTAAGCTGCTTCATTGGACATTCCTTCAGTAAAAGGACCAAGAACTGTCCAGTTGGGAGCTTTTTCCTTCATTACATCCATAACACCGTTGCCTCTTCCCTGAAGTACTGCTAATGATGGATCACATTCAG
The DNA here is from genome assembly GCA_023488645.1 of Actinomycetota bacterium. GTDB lineage: Bacteria > Actinomycetota > Humimicrobiia > Humimicrobiales > Humimicrobiaceae > JAMDDL01. The sequence goes on from JAMDDL010000067.1 coordinate 8,498, forward strand.
TTACAACTACCTTAACATCTGAACCCAGACCAAGTGCCTGGACTTCAGGAAGTTTAAACATGGCATCTCCAAGAATTAAACCATCCTGATACCCGGAAATTCCTACTATACCATTAACTTTGGATGCAGGGGAACCAACATTTGCATGATAAACAAGAACCCCTTTATCAATTGCATTATTTGTAGGTACTTCCCATGCCTTAGCATCTGCAGCTACAGTTACAATACCCTGTACACCCTTAGCAATTTCAGCTTCAAACAAAGAAATCTGTTCCATAACGTCATATTTTGATGGTGCAACGACATCAATGCTAACTCCATAATCTTTTGCTGCTGCTTCTGCTCCTCTTTTTATAGCATCAGTAAACGGAATAGCAATATGGATAACAAATGCAAGTTTAAGCTGATCGGGTGACAAGGTTTTCGCAGTTGCTGCGGTAGTTTCTGCTGCTGTTGTCTCTGCCGGTGCAACTTTTTTACATCCCGGTATCACAGTTATTGCAACAATAACTGCAATTATTAAAGCCAATACAGATAACCATTTGACTCTAGACATTTTTACCTCCTTTTCATTCTGCCTTAAGTCTTTCATCATTAATTAATTTTTTATTCCTGTTAATTCCTCCTTTCCATTCATCAATATCAAAGCCGGTTTTTTAAAATTCTGTTAAAAATATATTAAATAATTAGGATAATCTTCTTCTTTTGAATAAATAATCCACAGCTACCGCTGCAATAATTACAAAACCTGTCACAGTTGAACTCCAATATATTGATACACCCAGTTGAACAATTCCATTCCTGATTACTGCAATTATTAGTGAACCGATAAGTGCACCAAGAACAGAGCCTTGTCCTCCGGATAATGCGGTCCCGCCGATAATCGCTGCAGCTATCACCATAAGCTCTATTCCTCCACCCATGGCAGGATTTCCAGCTTGAAGAAAAGCTACCTCAAGGCAGGAAGCAACAGCACACAAGGCTCCCATTAAAGCAAAAACATAAGCTCTGTACTTATTCATATTTATACCGGTAAATTTAGCAGC
>JAMDDL010000159.1 GCA_023488645.1 Actinomycetota bacterium
TGAAATTCTTACAGCAATGATGTTTTATACTGCTTTAAGTGAAAGGCTTGATGTAATGATTTTAGAAGCAGGAATGGGGGGAAGATGGGATGCTACAAATGCAGCAAGCGCAAAAGTTGCAGGACTGACAGGAGTAAGCCTTGAACATACTAAAATTCTTGGCAACACAATAAAAGCAATAACAAAGGAAAAAGCTGAGGTTATTAAAAACAATTCACTGGTAGCATCGTCAAGTAAAGATGTGGAAGTGTTAAAAATACTTGAAGTTAAAATAAAAGAAACGTATTCCAGCCTTTATATTATTGATAAAGATTTTGCAGTAAAAAGTATTAAACAGGATAATATAGAAGGATTTACTGCAGATATTAAGGGAATATATGATGATTATTCTAATATAAAGTTTCCAATTCCAGGTAATTACCAGCAAACTAATCTGTGTCTGGCATTAGCTTTAAGCGAATTATTTATAGGGGGAAAGTTAAACACTCAAAAAATAAATCAAAGTCTTAACCATACAAATATTTCAGGAAGATTTCAAATAATGAAACGTGAGCCGTTCTTTATTGCTGATGCATCTCATAATCCCGAAGGGATTAAAAATTTAACTTTAAATATTTTAAAATATTTTAAGGATAACAAAAAAATAATAATTTTTTCTGTATTAAAAGATAAAGATTATAAGGAAATGATTAAAAGTATCCTTACAATAGCAGATTTTTTAATTTTAACTTCTTCTGAAACTAATAGAAGTTTGCCAGTAGATGAACTTGAAAGAGAAGTTAAAAAAGAAATAAAAATACTAAAAAATAAGGGTGAAAAAATTCCAGAACTTGTTTATAAAATAAATAATATAGAAAATTCAATAAAATATTCTTTAAATATTGCTTTAAAAAATGATATTATATGTTTAACTGGTTCTATAACCAACCTCGAATTTGTGAAATCTGAATATTTTTGATAAAATTGCTCGGGTGCTATTTTTTGCAATTTGAGGGGGATTTTTTTTGTTTTAAGTATAAAGATTTGGAGGATTGATGGATATACTGAAATATGCAAATAACGTAGTGGCATTTTTTACTAATCCCATCTGGAAGTATTTGTTTTACGGGATTATTTTTATGCTTATAGTAATATGGCTATCATTTGTTTACTGGACTTTCAGAGATGCAAAATTAAGAAATGCCCCGGCACTTTTTTGGGCGGTAATAGTTTTTATTTTTAATTATATAGGAATAATTCTTTATCTTATTTTAAGGCCGCCAGAATATATTGATGATGTCGTTGAAAGAGAACTGGAAATTAAGAAAACAGAATTACTGCTTGATGGAGTAAGTTTAAAATGTCCTGCCTGTGGTAAAGAAATAAAGGAAGACTTTTTAATATGTCCTTATTGCAGAAAAAAATTAAAAAATTCATGTATAAATTGCGGCAGACCATTAAATCTTGACTGGAAAATCTGTCCTTATTGTAAAACACCGCAATAGTTGCGAATTTTTAATTAATTATATAATTGTAAAAATTTAAATGAATTAAATTAGTAATAGGGGAGGCTGCTATGAACCTAAAAACTGACGCTGATACTGAAACAGTCAAAAAGACTGAAGAAAAAGAAAACAAGCAAAAATTAAATGAAGATGTCAAACAATGTGAGAGAAGCCTGATAATTATTAAACCTGATGGCGTAAGAAGAAAAGCAGTTGGAGACATAATTTCAAGATTTGAAAAAGCCGGGCTTGAAATTGAAAGAATAAGAGTTCTTGAGATGGACAAGACAATTGCCTACACTCATTACCATGATCATGAAGGTAAACCTTATTTTGACAGACTTATGAATTACATGACAAGCGGACCATCCATTGTGATGATAATTAAAGGTAAAGATGCTATCAAAAAATCAAGAGAGTTAATGGGACCAACTGATCCTGCTAAAGCACCTAAGGGGACAATAAGGGGAGATTATGGTACAGACATTACCATAAATGCAATTCATGGCTCAGATTGTTTAAAAAGCGCTGAAAGAGAAATTAATATATTTTTTGGCAATTATCTGTAAAATCTTAAATAAAAGTAAGAAGTAAAATTTAATTTAAAGTATAATTTAAAGAATAATTAAAATAAAAATAAAATAGATTTACTTGCTTATTTTTAAATTAAAAATTATTTAACTTTAAATAATATTACTTAAATTTAAATAATTAATTGGTATAATCATATTTTAAGAAATATTTTATTTCATTTTTATTAATAAATTTTATTAATAAATTATTTCTTTTATAATTTTTTACTATGTTTATTTTTATGGAAGGTTAAATAATTGAGAAGAAGAGGAATTGTTGTTTTCTTTATAATCTTAATTGGCGGTATTTTAGGTGCAATACTTGGTCATGTACTTAAAGATATTGTTCCAATATTAGACCAGGGACTGAAAGTCGGAACAGATAATTTAGGTTTAAATTTATATTTAATTGATGTAAATTTTGGAATTCATGTTAATATCACCTTAGGAGCTATCATAGGGTTGCTCCTTGCATTTTTACTGGCAGATGTTTTCAGAAGAAAATAAAAAAACAAAACTTATTTTGGCTTCTGCTTCACCCCGAAGATCAGATATTTTAAATTTATTTAAAATTAATTTTGAGGCAATCTCTCCTTCTGGTTGCTATGAGGAGAAATTTAATAATTCTTATGATACTGTGATTAAAAATAGTATAAAAAAATCTAAAAATATTTTTGATTATGTTAAAATTAATAAATTAAAAAATTTTTAATAGCATTTAATAACAGCTAAGGAGAATTGATGTTTGACTTTTTTCTAAATGTAGTTGGAAGAGATATGGGAATTGACTTAGGAACTGCCAATACGCTTGTTTATGTGAAAGGCAAAGGAATTGTACTTGATGAACCATCTATTGTTGCTATCGACAAAGATACTAACAAAATACTGGCTGTTGGTAAAGAAGCAAAAAGAATGGTTGGTAGAACTCCCGGTAATATTGTCGCAATAAGGCCTTTAAAAGATGGAGTTATTGCTGATTTTGAAACTACTGAGAAAATGCTCAGGTATTTTATCCAGAAAGTTCACAAGAATGTTGCTTTTGCAAGACCACGAATTGTTATTTGCGTACCTTCAGGTATTACAGCTGTTGAAAGAAAAGCAGTAATTGAAGCAACCGAACAAGCAGGAGCAAGAGCAGCATATATTATTGAAGAACCGCTTGCAGCGGCAATAGGAGCAGATTTGCCTATAAACGAACCTACAGGTTCTATGATTGTTGATATAGGTGGAGGAACTTCAGAAGTTGCAGTAATTTCCTTAGGTGGAATAGTTGTAAGCCAGTCTTTAAGAATAGGTGGAGATGAATTAGATGAAGCTATAACATACTATTTAAAAAAAGAACATAACTTACTTCTTGGTGAAAGAACATCTGAAAAAGTAAAAATTGAGATAGGTTCTGCTTTTCCTCTGGAAAATGAGGAAAAAATGGAAATAAATGGAAGAGACCTTGTAACAGGTCTTCCTAAAACTATCATAATTACAAGCCAGCAAATTAGAAAAGCACTTGAAAAAACTATAACAGATATTGTTAATTCAATAATTGAAGTTCTTGATGTAACACCACCTGAACTTGCATCTGATATTATGAAAAGAGGTATAGTATTAAGTGGTGGAGGTGCTTTACTTAAGGGACTTACTGAAAGGGTAAGCAGAGAAACTCATTGTCCTGTTTATCTTGCAAATGATCCGCTTGCTTCAGTTGCTCTTGGAGCAGGAAGGTGTGCAGAAGATTTCAGTACACTTAAAAAATATTTAAAATATGCAAAAAGATAAGAAAATTAAAAAAGATAAAATTTCTAATATAAATAATAATATAAATGGCATCCCCAAGAAACAGCATAAAAAATATAATAGTTATAAGTATAATTGTTATAATATGTTTGATAGTAATTACTGCAAGCTTTAGAGATGCCGATTTTGTTAAAAGTTTTAAGATAAAAACACTGGATATTTTTAAACCTTTACAGGAAAAAATATTTATTGCTTTCCAGCCTTTAATAACAGGTGTTAATAATATTAAAAATTTCTTTGGGCTTACAACAAAATTAAAACAACTTGAAGAAGATAAAGCAAAGCTTCTTCGTGACTATAGTGAGAATATTAATTTAAAAATTGAAAATAATTCCTTAAGAGAACTTCTTAATATAAAACAAAGAAATAATTATAAAACAGTTGCTGCTAAGGTAATAGGTTATAATGAAGGGAAATGGCAGTCAGAAATAACTTTAAATGTTGGTAAAAATAATGGTGTAGTTGAAGGAATGGGAGTTATTAATGAAAAAGGTTTTATTGGCATTGTAATTTTAAGTGCTAGTGATTCCTGCAAAGTAAGGCTGCTGAATGATTCGCAAATGAGTATTGGTGCAAGATTACTTTCTTCAAGAAGTTTGGGGTTAGTTGAAGGCAGTTCAGGTAAAAAAATTTTTTTAAATTATATCCCGAAGGATGAATTAGTTTATACAGGTGATATAGTTATAACTTCTGAATTTGGAAAATATATTCCCCCTGAAATACTTATAGGCATAGTTAAAAAAGCTACAACTTCAGAAAGTAGCCCTTATAAAATAATAGAAATTGAACCCTTTGTAAACTTCAGAACAATTGAAAATGTTCTTGTAATACAGGAATGGTAATATTTATGAAGATTTTCAGTAAATTTATTGATTTTTTTATATTAATATTTTTTTTAATACTTCAGATAGTTTTTGCTGAACAGCTTAGATTATATTATATAAATTTTGATTTTATTCTTGTAATAATAGCTGCTTTAACATTTAAAAATGGTACCACATCAGGGATGATATATGGTTTTTTTGCAGGTATTGTTTTTGATTTACTTTCAAGTAAAATTGTCGGGATATCTCCACTTATTTTAGCATTAAATGCCTTTATAATTGGCAGATTAATGGAAGCAGGGTTAAAGCGAAAAATTCAAAGTTATGTTTTTATAGTTTTTATACTTACCGAAATTAATATAATAATAATTAATATGATTTATTATTTATTTAGCTATAATATTGATTTTACTTCTCTTGGCGTTGATTTATTATCAAAGCCTTTTTTTAATATTATATTAATATTTATCATTTTCCCTTTAATGAGAGTTAAATTTTCAGGAGAAGAATTAATTGAATATCAGTACAAATAAAAGATTAATATTTATTGGATATCTGGTTATAGTAATAGTGGTTGTTTTAATATTAAGACTTTATTTTCTTCAGATAATGAGTGGAGATATTTATGCGCAAGCTGCAGCTCAAAATATAACCCGGATAAGGTCAACTGCTGCACCAAGGGGAAATATTTATGATAGAAATGGAAAACTTCTGGTTGAAAGCATTCCTTCAGTTGGAGTTGCTGTTGATCCTTATACTGTTTTAAAAAGAGATGACGTTCTTACTGCTTTAAGTTCAAAACTTGGCATACCTTATTATGAATTAAAAGATAAGCTTGAAAAAACAAAAACAACTTATATAGATAGAGTAATAATTAAGCAAAATATTGATAAAGAAACTATGGTTTATTTAAAGGAAAACAGTCAAAATCTTCCTGGAGTTGAAACGGTAAACATATTCTTAAGAAAATATGATTATGGCTATCTTGCTTCTCATATATTAGGTTATACAGGTGAAATCAGTGAGGAAAAATTAAAACAGGAAAAAAATAATTCAGATTATGAAGGTGGGGATCAAATAGGGCTTACAGGTGTTGAAGAGCAATATGAAAATATTTTAAGGGGTATTAAAGGAAAGATTGTATATGAAGTTGATCCACTTGGCAGACCAATAAATATTGTTGAGCAAACTGATTATGTTCCAGGAAATAATCTTTATCTTACAGTCGATATTGAGCTTCAAAGATATGTCGAAGAAACTTTAGCTAATCAGCTGCAATCAATAAGGCAAAAAAAAATTCCTAAAACAAATGAGTATTATAAAGCAAGCAGTGGTTCAGTAGTTGTACTTGATGCAAAAACAGGAGAAGTTCTTGCAATGGCAAGCTACCCTACTTATGATCCCAGTGTTTTTACTGGAGGCATATCAAATGCTAACTGGCAGCAATTAAATGATCCTGTTAATAATTTCCCTTTAAATAACAGAGCAATTATGAGCTTCCCTCCAGGTTCAGTTTTTAAAATTGCAACAGCTTATGCAGGTTTAAATGAGGGAGTAATTAATCCAAATAGTATAATAACATGTACTGGTACATGGTACGGATTGGGGAACGATTACCCGAAATTTTGCTGGAATAAAGGTGGTCATGGTGGATTAAATATTTTAGGTGGATTACAAAATTCATGTGATATTTATTTTTATGAAACTGCTTTAAGATTATTTTTAAAAAATAAAAACGAAGATGAACTTTTACAAAAATATGCAAAACTTCTTGGTTTTGGAAATAAAACAGGTGTTGATTTGCCAGGTGAAGGTTCTGGAGTTATACCGGATAAAGCCTGGAAAAAAGAATGGTTTAAAAATGATAAGGCAAATTCCATATGGTTTCCTGGCGATACAGTTAATATGGGTATAGGTCAGGGAGATGTATTAGTTACACCACTTCAGCTTGCTTATGTTTATATGACATTTGCAAACAGAGGAAAACAATATACTCCTCATATTTTAAAAGAAGTTAAAGATGAGAATGGGGCAAATATTATAGATTCTTCTCAAAATAAGTTTAATAATCTCGAACTTAATCAGGATTATGTGAATATCATTGAAAAAGGACTTGGCCTTGTAACAAAACAGGGAACAGCATCGGGCGCATTTAAATCTTTTCCTCTTGATAAAATACCTGTTGCAGGTAAAACAGGAACTGCAGAATTTACAGGGCACCAGGATTATGTATGGTTTGCAAGCTATGCCCCAATAAATAATCCTCAGTATGTAGTTGCAGTTATGATTGGAGAAGCTGGCGACGGGGGTGCAGATGCTGCACCTGTTGCAGAAAAAATATATGAATATTTATATCATATTGAAAACCAGCAGCAGGTTCATTCCGTAGATAGTTTTGGAGATTAAATATTATGTTATGGTGATTAAATGGGTAAGCATTCAAAAGAAAAAATAATTAAAAACAGTTATGTTATTGACGAATTTGAAAATGTTAATTTAGATAAAACCAAAAGAAAATATTTAAAATTTGACATTGTTTTATTTCTTTGTGTAATAATTCTTTCGAGTTTTGGAACTTTAGTAATTTATAGCGCAACAAAATTTAGTCTTCCTGCAAATGATTCAATGTTTTATTTTAAAAAACAACTTATCTTTCTTGCAGTTTCATTATTTGTATTTGTGGCATTTCTTACTTTTGATTACAGAAAGTTAAAAAAAATATGGATTATAATATATTTATTAAATCTTGTCGGTCTTGTAAGTGTCCTTTTATTTGGATATGAAGTAAATTCAAATAAAGGATGGATTAACTTGAAATTTACTTCAATACAGCCATCTGAGTTTTCAAAAATATTAATTATAATATGTTTAGCTGCAGTATTTTCCAGATGGCAAACCGAGAAAAAAAGTTTTGTTGGATTTAAAAAGGTAATATTGTCTGTATTTATTGCTTTTTCCACCATAATTTTAATATTAATTGAGCCTGATTTCGGGCAAGCAATAATATATTTTTTAATTTATGCAGGTGTACTTTTTATTTCAGGAGCAAATATTTTATATGTTTCAGGATTAATAGTTATAACCATTGCGGGTGTTTTTACAGGCTTAAAATTTAATTTAATAAAGCAATATCAACTGGACAGGCTACTTGTTTTTTTAAAGCCTGATGTTAAGCCTGAAGGAGTAGGTTACAATTTATATCAGTCTAAGTTAGCTATAGGTTCAGGTAAAATTTTTGGCAAAGGCTTATTTCTTGGACCTCAAACAAATTTAAATTATGTACCCGAGCATCATACAGACTTTATATTTTCAGTAATAGGAGAAGAACTTGGTTTTGTAGGAGCCTTCATTGTTTTAATTCTTCTTGGAATTATTGTATGGAGATGTTTTTACATTTCAAGGCATGCAAGTGATAATTTTGGCTCAATGCTTGCAGGTGGAGTAGGGTTTATAATTCTTTCACAAATGACAATAAATATAGGTATGACAATAGGGCTAATGCCAATTATTGGTATTCCTCTCCCATTTTTAAGTTATGGAGGTTCAAATCTACTTGCTATATTTATAGGCATAGCTTTAGTAGAAAATGTTTATATGCGAAGAGAAACACGCAAGGATTATGAAATTGCTTATGAGGATTATAAATAAAAAATGAAAACTTTAAGCTACAACGATTTTGAAAAAATTCTTGAAAATGTATTAAAACCCGGAAGATATATTGGAAATGAATTTGGAATTAAAAGCAAAAGTATCATTAATTTATCTGAGAAAGATCAAGATTTGAAAATTTTTTTTGCTTTAGCTTTCCCTGATATATATGAAGTTGGTATGTCAAATCTTGGTATTCAAATTCTTTATGAAATAATAAACAGCCACGATGATTTCAGTGCGGAAAGAGTATTTTCTCCATGGATAGATCTTGAAGAAAATTTAAGAAAAAATAAAATCAAATTATTTTCTCTTGAAAACAAAATATTTTTGGATGAGTTTGATATTATAGGATTTAGCATTCAGCATGAGATGCAATATACAAATGTTCTTAACATGCTTGATTTGGCAAATTTAAATTTAAGATCAAACGAAAGATTATATATTAGAAAACCTTTAATTTGTGCTGGCGGACCTGCTGTCATAAATCCACTTCCAATGGCACCTTTTATTGACTTTTTTGTAATAGGTGATGGAGAAGAAGTAGTTTTAAAAATACTTGAAGTTTTAAAACAATTTAAATTAGAAAGTAAAGAAAAAGAATGGTTTTTAAATGAAATAAAAAAATTTGATGGAATTTTCATCCCATCAGAATATAAATTTTATTATTTTGATAACGGCACAATTGAAAAAATAAGCCCTGATTTAAAAGTTAAAAAAGCAGTAATTAAGGATTTAAATAAATATAATATTGTAGCAAAACCTGTAATTGCAAATATAGCGCCTGTACATGACAGGTTTGTTTGTGAAATAATGAGAGGCTGTTTTCGAGGATGCAGGTTTTGCCAGGCTGGATTTACTTATAGACCTGTAAGGTCAAGAAAACCAGAGAATCTTATATTGCAATGTCTCGAGGGAATCCAAAATAGTGGTTATGATGAAATTTCATTTCTTTCTCTTTCAAGTGCAGATTATAATGGCTTGGAATTTCTTATTAACACTTTTGTTGACTTAAATAAAAATAAAAAAATATCAATTTCATTACCATCCCTT
>JAMDDL010000196.1 GCA_023488645.1 Actinomycetota bacterium
ATGCAGCCTGGTTAAGCAGCATATCTGTTCCATATATTATTTTTGCACCATCTTTTAATGATTTTTTTACAAGTCTGGTAATAACAGGATCATAAACCATTTCAAATACGATTTTGTTTTTTAAATCCCAGTCTTCAGGAACAGGCATAATGGAAACATTATCACTGTCTGTGCTTTTAAGATTCATTCCTGCAGATGAGCAATTAACTATCAGATTTATTTCCTTCAAAGGAACTGAATTTAAATCTTCCGCAACAACAATTCTCCGGCTGTCTTGTTTATTATAAAATACAGATTTCAAATCAAATGCTTTTTTAATTGTACGGTTATACAGATAAATTTTTGCAGTATTTTTTTTTATTAATGAATATATTGAACTTTTAGCCACTCCTCCGGCTCCAATAACCAGGCATGCGGAGTTATTCCATGTAAAATTCACATCATCCAGTGATTTAATAAATCCCGGGATATCGGTATTAAAACCTCTTGTTCTGCCGGTAGTATTATTAAATTTTATTGTATTTACAGATTTAACTAAACCTGCGTCATTATCCATCTCATCAATTTTGTCAATTAAGGTTTCCTTAAACGGCATAGTTAAATTAAGCCCTGAAAAACCTATCTTTTTTGCTCCGTTAAATGCTTCATTAATATCGGAAGGTTTGATTTCAAAACTTAAATATACTGAATTTATATTGTTTCTTTTAAAAAAGTAATTTTGGATAAAGGGAGAAAAGCTGTGTTTTGCAGGATATCCAAATAACGCATATAAATCGGTGCTGCTGTTTATTTTCACTTCAGTATCCATAATTTAAAATTAACTGATGTTTGGTTGTTATTAAAATTTTAAGAGCAAATAATACTATTCATTATCATTATAACCGAACCGTATTTCAAAATCGTTAAAATTTTCATCTGTTCCTGATTCTTTAATCCTGATATTTGAAACATAAGAAAGATAAGGTCCTTTTTTCATTTCATCAATAAACTTATCAAGATCTGCTTCATGCCCCATGCATACGATTTTAACATTACCTTCATATGTATTTTTAACATATCCTGTTATGTTGTGCTTCACGGCACGGTTATAGGCAAAATTTCTAAACCCTACACCCTGAACTCTTCCTTCAACTATTAATTCGAAACATCTTACCATTTTAAAATAAAGATTTATTTAATCTTATATTTTTATATTTATTAAAATTTAATATAAAAAATGTCTTTAAGCAAACTACTCTTTTATTCTTAATATAGCATAAGGATTGATATCTCCAACATCCCTTAATACAACAGTATCATTTGGGTTTGCAGTACCGGAAGTAAAATCAGTATTATTTTTTATTATTATGATTTCTCTTATCCTGACTTCTTTCGGTAATTTCTGAGGCTCAAGGATTTCAATATTTTCTCCTGTTTTAAACTGATTTTTAACAAGGACTAAAGGTAATCCATATTTTTCACTTTTACCATTATAAAGTCCAACAAACCTGTAATTCTTAATATAGCCAACCCCTTCATTGTCTTCAAGTTCTTTGTAATTATTTAAAAACATAAAACCTGAAGTATAATTTCTGTGACTGCATTTATTTAACTCATTCATTAAAAAAGCTTTTTTATCTTTATCAAATTCATCATTTTTTATATAATCCAGTGCTTTCCTGTATGCCCATACTGTTTGAGCAATATAGCTTTCAGTTTTCATCCTGCCTTCAATTTTAAAGGCACTAACTCCTGCATCTGCCAGTAAATCCAGTTTATCAAGCAGGCATAAATCTCTTGAATTATAAATAAAAGTACCTTTGTTGTCCTGTATGATATTAAAAAATAAATTCGGTCTTTCTTCTTCCATAAGATAATACTTCCACCTGCAACTGTGAGCGCATTCTCCCCTGTTTGCATCTCTTCCTGCCATATACTTGCTTAACATACATCTTCCGGAATATGAAATACATAATGCGCCATGTACAAATATTTCAATTTCAATATCAGTTTTCTTTATTATTTCTTTTAAATCATTAAATTTTATTTCTCTGGCAATATTTATTCTTTTTGCTCCAAGCTCTTTATATAAATTAACACTCATGCTGTTAGTAACATTAACCTGCGTACTGATATGAATATTTGGCTTTTTGTAAAAATTATTTAACAGTTTTAATACTGCAGGATCACTGATAATAAAACCGTCAAACTGAATATTGCTTATTGTGTTTAAATATTCAATTAATTTTTTTATTTCATTTTCAAATATAATTGAATTTAATGTAATATAAGTTTTTACATTCTTTTTGTGACAATAAGATACAGCTTTTTCAAGTTCATCCCTGGAAAAATTATCTCCAAGACTTCTTAAATTAAATTCCTTTCCTCCCATATATACAGCATCTGCCCCGTATGCAACAGCATATTCAAGAATTTTTAAATTTCCTGCAGGTACCAGCAGCTCCGGTATATTTTTATTATCATTAACCATAAATTATTATTAGAATCATTAAATTTTTATTTTTTACATTTTTTTAATTTATCACAATCTCTTTTGCTGTCAATCTGAAATGGTTTTATTTTACTTGTGCAATATAATTTTATTTATGTATTTACATATTTTGACAAATATGCTAAAGTAAACTTCATGTCTGCAAATATTTTAACTGTTAACAAGGGTATAAAAAATGTTAAAATTTTAAATTTGATATCATTAAAAAATTTTAAATCTTTGATTTTGATTTAATTATTAAAGGATTATTATGGTTGAGAGTATATATTTTAAGATATTTTATATCATTGCCAGTTATCTTTTGGGTTCTGTTGTATTTGGTTATATTATTGCAATGATTTTAAAAAAAGAAGGTTTTGGAATTGTTGACAGACCCGGAACAGCCGGTGCTGCAAGACAATACGGATTAAAGGCTGCTATTCCAACATTTCTTTTAGATTGCGCCAAGGGGGCTTCAGTCCCTTTAATAGGAAAGTATATTGGACTTGATATGATAACAATAGTTATAGCAAGTCTTGCTGTTTTGATTGGACATAACTGGCCGGTTTTTTTTAAATTCAAAGGTGGCGGAGGACTTGCATCATCGATTGGCATAGGTACTTCTCTTATTCCTGTTCCTTTTTTAATTACTTTTGGAGTTACCATTATTGCAGGTTTCATTTATAAATATACATTGGGTAAAAAAAGTAAGATAAATTCTATTATAGCAGGGTCGATTTTAGGAATCCTCCTGCTCCCTGTGTTAGTTTATTTTTTTACAAAATCATTAATTTTAGTAGCTTTTGCAATTGGTATGTTTATAATTATTGCATCAAAAGGATTACTTCTTTATTTTTTACAAAAAAATAATACCTCAAACAATTAACTAAATCATTTTTGTTAAATTTGAAGAAACCTGATTATTTTTTTATAATAAAATTGCTTATAATTTAACATTTAGCTGATGATAATAAATAAAGAAAGGTAGTGATGTGACAAGCATAAGGGTTGTTACAGATAGTTCCTCTGATATTCCTCAGGAAATAGCGGCTAAATACCTGATAGAAATAGTACCCATGTATGTTGGATATGATGGCAATCTTTTAAAAGACCTGATTGAAATAAAACCGGAAGAAGTATATGCTGCCCTTGCAAATGAAAAAAAAGTAAGCACATCATCACCCTCAACCGGAGATTATCTTTTAATCTTTAAAAAACTTATTGAGCAGGAAAAAGTTGATAAAATATATTGTATTACTTTAAGCTCCCAACTTTCAGGAGCATATAATGCTGCAAATATCGCTAAAGACGCCCTACCTCCGGGAACTGTAAAAATTATAGATTCAAAAACTTCAACAATGTGCCTTGGGCTTATTGCTCTTCAGGCTGCAGAAGCAATCAGAAAAAATTATACTTTTTCCGAAATAGAAAACTTAATTGATGAATTGATTAAAAAAAATAAATTTATTGCAGTTCTCGAAAATCTTGAATATGTTTTTAAAGGCGGAAGAACAATGTTTCTTGGAAAATTTATTAGCAAAGCCATTAGATTCATGCCGATACTTAACATCGGGAGGGACGGTAAAGTAAAATTAAGAAAATTTGTAAAAAATAAGGAAAATGCTATAAAGGAAATATACAAGCAAACAATTGAAGCAGCTAAGCTAAATAATCAAAACTTAATAAGCATTTTTTACGGCTCAGATATCAGTCCGGCAAAAGAACTCGAAAGCTTAATAAGGCAAAATAATGAAATTTCAATTTCCGATATTATTATTACACCAATAACTACTGTTATAAGCGCACATACCGGACCTGGTATCTGGGGAGTTGCAGTTAGCCCCAAATTGGTTTAAATTAATTTTATTGTTCAAGAATTTTAAATTTCATGCAGGTAGCAGCAGTTACGGTATATTTTATTATCATTAACTATAAATTATTATTAAAATCACAAATTTTTATTTTTTAAAAATTGATATTGACAGTCCGTCTCCGATATCAATAAATCTTGTATCAAAAATTTTTTTATTTTGCATCATTGCCACAAATTTTTTTAAACCTTCAACGCTTTTTTTATCATGTTCTTTTACAACCCTTGCAAATACTTTTTCACTGTAAAATATATTGTCTGCAATAATCAGGGCTTTTTTCTCAAGCTTTTCAATTAAAATTTCCAGATAGTCAGGATACTCATATTTGGCTGCATCTATGAAAACAAAATCAAATTTAAGTTTTAATTGTGGAATTATTTTAAGAGCATTGCCTGAATAAAAATTTATATCAAGTTCGGGAAAATTTGAACTGATGAATTCTTCTGCTTTTGCCAGTCTTTTACTGTTTAAATCAATACCGGTAAATGATGCTTTCTTAAGATTTTTAGCCAGAAAATAAGATGAATATCCCTCACCGCAGCCAATCTCCAGCACATGCTTTGGTTTTTTTATAAAGATGATAACTTCAAGCAGCCTTCCAACTTCATAACTTATGACAGGAATCTTCTTATTATGCGAAATTTCTGAGATGTCCCCAAGATATTTTTTTTCTGAAAGAATATCGCTTAAATCTTTCATTTTGTTGTTGTAGTATTGTTAACATTTTTATTGTGCTCTTCAAGGGTTTTTGAAAATGTGTGTTTGTGGTTTACAGGATCAGTAATTACATAGTACAGATAATCAACGTCAGCAGGATTAAGTGCAGCTTTTATTGAATCAATTCCAGGATTGCAGATGGGGCTTGGTGGAAGACCTGCATACAGGCGTGTATTATAAGGTGTATCTGTTTTTAAATCACTTTCTGTTAAAGGGGTGTCCCATTTATCAAGAAAATAAGCCAGTGTTGCATCAATACCAAGAGCCATATTTATTTTAAGCCTGTTATGTATCACAGCCGAAATCAGCGGTCTTTCTTCAGGCAGATATGCTTCTTTTTCAACCATCGATGCTATTTTTAAGATATCATATGAGGTTAAGTTTTTGTCAAGGGCAGTATCATAATCAAGGGTGCTTGTTTCAAACTGATATTGGGATAAAAACATTTCGATAATATTTTTTGCAGTATATTGCTGCAGTATCTCATAAGTTTTTGGGAAAAGAAATCCTTCAAGACTTTGAACTGCTATATTGCCGTCTTTTAAAAAATCATAGCTGTAATTTTCTGCCTTCAAGGCATCCTGCAGATCATTTTTTTCAATAAAGGGCATTTCCTGATTTATTCTTTCCTCAATTTGTTTAACTGTAAAACCTTCAGGTATTATCAATTTAAAGGAAACAACTGCAGGACCGGCTGAGATTGAATTTAAAACATCCTTATATTCTGAACCTGTTTTTAAATTATATTTACCCGGCAAAAGTTTTGTTTCCATGCCTTTTTCCTCTACAAAAATCTTAAAAAACAAGGCGCTGTCTATTATGCCTTTTTCTTCAAGAAGCTCCGATATCTGATTTAAGTTCATTCCTTCCTTTATTTCAACTTCAACATCAATTCCTTTTTGTATTTGAGTTTTAGCATTTGCAGAAGTTTTTTGTGTACTTAAATTGCAGGACATGAGCATCAGGCTGAAAAACAGCAAAATAATTATAAAAAATATAAATAAACTTAATAAATTTTTATGCACTGATTTCATTTTGCACTTACTTCATTTTCATCATTTGTTTTTTTACTTAAATTCAAATAATTTTCCAGTATAACTGCCGCAGCATATTTGTCTAAGGAAATTTTTATTTCTTTTTTTTTAAACATTAAATTCTTTCTTGAAATTTGTGTGGAAAATCTTTCATCAATAAAATGTATTTCAATATCAGTCTTTGCTTTAAGCTCTTCAATAAAATCAATTGTTTTTTTTGCCTGATGCCCCAACTTTCCCTTTAAATTATACGGAATTCCAACAATAATCTTATTTATATCCTTTTCTTTTATAATTTCAGAAATTTTACTGCCAAAATTATCATCATTTCTTTCAATGCTATATGGAATTGCAAGAATATTTAATTTATCGGATATCGCAATTCCAATATTTTTTTCTCCAATATCAAGAGCCATTATTCTCATGAGCTCAAATCAATTAATTTACTGTATTTTTTACATTATTTATAATAAAATCGAAAGCTTCTTCAATACGGCTGGGATCCGAACCTCCTGATTGAGCAAAATCAGGTCTTCCTCCGCCCCCGCCGCCTATTATTTCACCTGTTTGTCTTGCTATAACTGAACAATTTACACCTTTTTCAACAAGATCTTTTGAAGAATTAAAAATCATAACAGGCTTTCCGTTAATATTTGAAGCAAAGGAAATAAATACCTGTTTTTGTTTGAAAAAATCCTTTATTTCATCACTTAAAATACCTAAACTTTTAACATTTAAATTCTCAAAATAATCTGATTTTGAGAAATCAAAAACAATAATTTTATTATCATTGTCTTTAAATAAACCATCATATTTCTTTAAAACATCAGACTTTGCCAGTTTAATGGATATAAATTCAAGCTTTAAATTCGAATCTTCAAGATTTGTTTTCAGAATATCAATGTTTTTCAGTATATCTTTTTCACTTACACCAAGATTATTTGAAATTTTCTTTACAAAGTTGTCTTTTTCAATTAGATAATCAATTGCATTAAATCCTGTAACAGCTTCAATCCTTCTTAAATTTGAGCCAATTCCAAAGTCCTGAAGTATTTTAAAAACACCTAATTCTCCCGTATATCTTACATGAATTCCGCCGCATAATTCCCTGCTGTAATTTCCGATTTCAACCACTCTTACAAATTTGCCATATTTATCCTCAAATAATGAAACCGCTCCAATCTCCTCTGAATATTCCTTTGTTGTTTCAAATACTTTTACAAGATCATTGTCCTGAATTTTTTTATTTATCAGATTTTCAATTTTTGCAGTCATTTCCGCTTCAGGCTCATGAAAAAATTTATAGTCAAACCTGATGCGCAAATCAGTAACAAGAGACCCGGCCTGTATAACTTCTTTGCCATATAGGGATCTTAATGCCCAGTGTAAAAGATGCGTACCCGTATGGTTTTTACTTATGCTTTTTCTGAAAACCGCATCAATTTTTGCATATACGTTGTCCTTTACCTTTAATCTGCCCTTTTTTAGGAATCCCTTATGTATGTAAATTCCTTCAACGGGTATTTGAGTATCTTCAACTATAAAAACTGCTTTATCATCAGAGGATATTATCCCCCTGTCGCCAATTTCTCCGCCTTTCTCCCCGTAAAAGGGAGTATTTTCAAGAATTATTTCACCATAATCATTTTCTGAAATTTCATTTGCGGAAATTACAGTATTATTTACATATTTTAAAATATGCAGTATTTTTGTATTTACTTCCGTCTTTTCATAACCTGAAAACTCGCTATATAGCTTCCCTGCTAAAGATTTATATTCATCAATGTTTTCCGTTATTTTTTTATTAAAAGTTGTTTTTTCCCTTGAAATTTTCTGATGATTTTTTAAATATGCATTAAAATTATCCTTATCAAAGGATAATTTATTTTCCTTTAAAATTTCTTCAGTAAGTTCTACCGGAAAGCCGTAGGTATCATAAAGCTTAAATACATCCTTTGAATCAAGATATTTTTCTTTTCCTGATTTTAAAGCTGAAATATTTGAAACCAGTACTTTCATTCCTTCCTTAAGAGTTGCAGAAAATTTTCTTTCTTCATCAGATACAATTTTAAATGAAAAATCCTTCTTTTCCTTTATTTCCGGATATGCATTTTTGTAATCATTAACTATTACATTGCCGATTTCATTTAAGAAGAAGTCATTGATACCTAAAACTTTGCCAAATCTTATCGCTCTTCTTATTATCCTCCTTAAAATATATCCCCGTCCTTCATTTGAAGGTATTACGCCATCGGTTATAAGGAAATATATTGCTCTGCTGTGATCGGCAATTATTTTTAATGATTTGTTTATTTCAGCATAAGAATTATCTTTCTCATAGTTTATTTCTTTTCCTGAAATTTCTTTAAGTTTATTAAATATTCCGTTAAATAATGGGGTTTTATACACAGATGCACTTTCGGTTACTGTGGAATAAATTCTTTCAAGACCCATTCCTGTATCAATATTCTTATTGGGCAGATCTTTATAATTTTTACCATCATAATTATATTGTGTAAAAACAAGATTCCATATTTCTATAAACCTTCCGCATTCACATTCAGGATTGCATGATGATTTACCGCAGCCGTATTTTTCACCAAAATCATAATATATTTCAGTTGAAGGACCGCATGGTCCCGTGTTTCCGGCAGGTCCCCAGAAATTAGTATGCATACCGAATTTATAAATCCTGTCCGGATTTATTCCATTTAAAATCCAGAAACTTCTTGCTTCTTCATCCATTGGAAGTTCCTTGTGACCGCCAAAAACAGTAAACCATAACCTGTTTTCAGGAATTTTTAAAACGTTTAAAACAAAATCCAGCGCAAAATTTATAGCTTCCTTTTTAAAATAATCAGCAAAAGCAAAGTTTCCAAGCATTTCAAAAAATGTCAGATGTCTGTCTGTATCACCAATTTTATCGATATCGCTGGTTCTGAAGCATTTCTGAACTGTTGCTGTTCTTGGAAATGGAGGTTTTTTAATGCCAAGATAATAAGGCTTAAATTGCTGCATCCCTGCAGTTGTTAAAAGGACACTTGGATCATTATCAGGTATCAGTCCCGAAGATGGTAAAATCATATGATCATTTTTTCTGAAATAATCTATAAATTCTTTTCTTATATCCATAACTTAAATAAAATAATTTAAAAACTAAAAAATATCAACTCAAATA